>JAJUGH010000043.1 GCA_029268265.1 Alcaligenaceae bacterium
CATCAGCGACCAGCACCTGCCCCGTGATGAAGCCTGCCTCTTCGGAGGCCAGGAAGACGACCGCGGGCGCAATATCTTCCGGCCGCCCCCAACGCTGTTGCGGGCAACGTTTCTGCAGCCACGCCCCGAATTCCGCATCGTCGGTCAGCGCCCGCGTAAGTTCGGTTCGGACATAGCCGGGAGCGACGGCATTTACCGTCACCCCAGTATTGCCCAGTTCTGCCGCCCACTGCTTCACCATGGCATGCACGGCCGCCTTGGCGACGCTATACGCGCTAATGCCCTGCTTTCCCGCCAGAGCGGTGATGGAACCGGTGAAAATGAGCCGACCATGCCCCTGCTCCTGCATCCTGCTCGCCACATGACGGCCCAAGGCCCATTGGGCCGTGAGGTTGAGGTGCACGACACGTTCGAAGTCCGCCAAGGGGAATTCACCGAGCGAGGCACGGTGCTGGACGCCGGCATTTGCAAAGCAGATGTCCAGGCGCCCTTCTCTTTCCACCAGTTCATCGACGCGGCGGCAGGCGAGCGCAATATCGCCGACGTCGAACGGCAGGGCTTCCGCGCTCCAACCCTGTGCCGAGAAGTCTGCGATAACCGCCGTGAGCTTTTCTTCGTTCCGCCCGTTCAGATACACCTTGGCGCCGCGGCTGGCCAAGGCGCTCGCGGAAGCCAGCCCAATACCGCTGCTGGCCCCGGTCACCAGCGCCACGCGGCCGCTGAGATCAAACATATCGCGCATGCCTCAACTCAGAATGCCACCTGATCGGCCCCTTTCAGACCGAGCATCTCCCGCGCGTCGTTCGGCGTGGCAATCTGCAGGTCCAGGGCTTCCAGGATCAGGCGGATCCGGCTGACCTGCGCGGCATTGGACTCGGCGAGCCGGCCCGGGCCAAGCCACAAGGAGTCTTCCAGACCGACACGCACGTTGGAGCCCATGCTGGCCCCCATTGTGGCCAGCGGCATCTGATTGCGCCCGGCCCCCAGGATCGACCATTGGTAGTTCGTACCGAAGAGACGATCCGCCGTGCGTCGCATGTGCATCAGGTCTTCGGGATTGGGGCCAATGCCCCCCAGAATGCCGAATACGGACTGAATGAACGGCGGCGACTGCACCAGTCCGCGATCCATGAAATGCGCCAGGTTGTACAAATGGCTGATGTCATAGCATTCGAATTCGAAGCGCGTTCCGTTCTCGGTGCCCAGGCGCAGAATCGTCTCGATGTCCTTGTACGTATTCTTGAAGACCAGGTCACGGCTGTTTTCAAGATGCTGACGTTCCC
The DNA here is from genome assembly GCA_029268265.1 of Alcaligenaceae bacterium. Lineage (GTDB taxonomy): Bacteria > Pseudomonadota > Gammaproteobacteria > Burkholderiales > Burkholderiaceae_B > Yanghanlia. Next base: position 1,284 of record JAJUGH010000043.1, read on the forward strand.
AGTCGTGCTGGAACTCACTGAATCGCTGCAGCATCGGAAACAAACCGAAGTTCATCGACCCCATGTTCAGGGAAGCGAGCTCGGGCTTGAAGGTCATCGCCGGACGCATACGCTCTTCCACGGTCATGTGCGGGCTACCCCCGGTTGTGATATTGATGACCGCATCACTCTTTTCCTTGATCGCGCCCAGGAAGGGACGAAAGAGTTCAGGTTCCTGCGACGGCTTGCCGGTCTCCGGATCACGGGCGTGCAGGTGCAGCACCGCCGCTCCGGCCTCGGCGGCGGCCAGCGCGGCCTCGGCGATTTCCTCGGCGGTCACCGGCAGATGAGGTGACATGCTGGGGGTATGGATGGCGCCGGTGACGGCGCACGTGATGATGACTTTACGCTGTGTTGCCATATTGATGTGCCCTGGTTCCGTTAAGTAGAGAAAAATTCATTCGGCCGCGGTGTTCGCGGTCTGGCGACGCCGAGCCCGTGCCAATTCCATCAGGCGTTCGTCTCGCCACAGCCGCCGCTGTAGCAAGGCATCCGCGGGTAGCAATTCCCGCCGCTGGCGCGTCACTTCCGAAATCAGATCCGCCGACCATGGATCGGTATCCGTCTGCTCTTCGGAGATTGCCCGAAACAGCTCGCCGTATCGTGCGCAATAGTCGTCCAGGCCTCCGGGCGCATTCAGGTCAATGGTCTCGAATGGCCCCATGAAGGCCCAGCGCAGGCCCAGACCGGCCTTGACGGTGACGTCCAGATCCTCGACGCTGATCGCGCCCATCTTCACCAGCCGGAAGGCCTCTCGCAGCAGCGCTCCCTGCAGCCGGTTCAATACGAAGCCCGTGAGCTCCTTGTGGACGGTGACGGGTTGCTGCCCGACCTCGAGCATGAGCTGCCGCGCCACCGCAATCGACTCGGCTGAGGTCCACGGCGCCGCACATAACTCGACAACGGGAATGAGATAAGGCGGATTGACCGGATGCGCCACCAGGCAGCGTGCTCTGCCTTGCAGTGATTCAGTGAAGGCGGATGCCGGGATACTGGAGGTGGAACTCGCCAATACCGTTGTCGGCTTGGCAATCGCATCCATACGGGCAAAGATTTCGCGCTTGACCTCCACCCGCTCCGGCAGGTTCTCCTGCACGTAGTCGGCGCCTTCGAGCGCGGCCTCAAGCGTGTCGCAAGACACGATACGGCCGGCGGCATCTGCCGCGTTATCGATCAGGCCCTGCTGTTCCAGAGCGTCCAGCTGACCCCGGATCAGCGGCATGGCGTTGGCCAGCGCCGTCGCATCGCCATCCCATAGCGCCACCTGTTTGCCTCCGGAAGCAAACACCATGGCCCATGCCTGGCCGATCAGGCCGACGCCTATGACTGCAACTCGCATTGTTCTTTCCTTGTTGATGATGGTGTCCGGTGTAGAACTAAATCAGTGCCTGCGTGTGCCCATCCACGACCAAGGCTTGGCCGCTTACGGATGCAGCCGCATCGCTGGCCGCAAACAACACCATGTTCGCGATATCCTTGGGCGATACCATGCGGCCCAGGCAGGCCTGCTTCTCATAGGCAGTTGCAATCTCTTCCACGGGCCGACCCAGCGACCGCGCCTTCGCCTCGATGACCGCCCGAATGCGAGGGCCTTCCACCGCGCCCGGGAGCACGGCATTGACTCGGATGCCGAAAGGGCCCAGCTCGATGGCCAGCGTTTTGGTGAAGCCGACGACCGCCCACTTGGAGGCCGAGTATGCCGACCGTCCGGCAAATCCCAGATGACCGGCCGCTGAAGACAAATTGACGATGACGCCGCGGCTCTCCTTCAGGAGCGGAACGGCCAGACGGGTGCACAGGAACTGACCGGTGATGTTCACGGCCAGCGTGCGGTCCCAATCCGCTTTCGAAAGCGTCTCGACGGGGCCGGTGGGCCCGGCAATCCCGGCATTGTTGACCAGCACATCCAGCCCCCCAAGGCGTTGCTGCGCTTCAGCAAAGAGCGCCGTAACGCTGTCTTCATCCGCGACATCGGCACGTGTCGCATACAGCTGCTCGTGTTTGCCGGAAACCGCCTGGAGCGCGGCATCGTCGACATCGCATACCAGTACGGAGGCTCCGCAGCGCAGAAAGGCTTGCGCCATTTCCCACCCCAGACCCGCCGCGCCGGCCGTGATCAGCACGCGCTTACCCTGCATTGCCTTCTCATCGAACATGGTGATATTTCCCCATCTATCAGAGCCAAAGTTTTTGCTTGCGGAATTCGAGGTCGGTCAGCAGCGGCCCCGCCTCGCCTTGATGCGAGATCCGACCGCGATCCAGCACCACTGCCGTGTCGGCCACCGCCAAAGCGAGATCAAGGTTGTGATCGACAATCAGGATGGTGAGCTTGCCCTTTAGGCTCACGATCGCATTGAAGACTTCCTCGGTCATGGCGGGCGACAGCCCCTCAAACGGCTCATCCAGCAGCAGGACATCGACATGACCGGAAAGCGCCCGGGCAATCGCGACCATCTGCTGCTCACCGCCGGATAGCAGCGTGGCGTCGACCAGGTATCGATCACGCAGCCGCGGGAAAAGCTCGAAGATCTGTTCGTCCGTCCAGCCGCGGCGGCCCTCTCCCTGGCGCTTGAGGCGCCCCAACATGAGGTTGTCCTTCACCGTGAGCCCGGAGAACAGGCGCCGTCCCTGCGGAACCAGCGCCACACCCATGCGTGCCATCGCCTCCGTGGATGGGGCCGTGATGGTTTGGTCTCGCAGCCTGATGGTTCCTGCGCCTACCCGGGCCAGCCCCAGCATGCTCTTGAGCAGGGTCGACTTGCCGGCGCCATTGCGGCCCAGCACCGCGATGACTTCTCCCTGGCGGGCGCTGAAGGTGATATCGGACAGGATGTGACTTTTGCCGTAGTAGGCATCCAGCCCCTCCACCTGCAGGATCACCGGCGCATCGCCGACCGTAGACGGCGGCACGCCCGCGGCCAGCGCTTCGTTGCCGGAGCCGATGTAGATTTCCCTGACTTTCTCATCGCTACGAACTGCGTCGGCATCGCCTTCAAGCAGCACACTGCCCTGGTTCATCACCGTGATACGGTCGGCCATCCCCAGCACCCGGTCGATATCATGCTCCACCAGCAGCACCCCGATGCGGTCGCCCAGGCGGCGAATCAGGTTGCCGATACGGTCGCGCTCGGCTGCGGCCAGCCCTGCAAGCGGTTCGTCCAGTAACAGGATGGCCGGCGCCGAACCAAGGGCCAGACCCATATCGACCACGCGCTGGCCACCATAAGACAGATCGTCGGCTTGCGCGTCTTCCATTCCTTGAACGCCAAGGTAGCGCACCAGTTCATCGGTTTGCGATTGGGTTTGCGGCAAGTCATCCAGCCGCCGCCAAAGCGAAAAGCGCTGCGGATCCCGGCCCAGTACCGACAGGCACAGGTTTTCGCGTACGGTGAGCCCCTTGAACAGATTCGTGATCTGGAACGAGCGCGCCACGCCGCTGGCGCAAGTCTGCTCCGGGTTGGCGCGGGTCAGGTCACGGCTGCCCAACGCGAGCGAGCCCGTGTCCGTGGAAAACATGCCGGAGACCAGGTTGAACAGGGAAGTCTTGCCTGCGCCATTCGGACCAATCAACGCATGGACGCCCTGCCCCTGCACCGACAGATCCACGTGGTCGACTGCCTTGATACCGCCAAACTGTTTGCTGATTCCGCGACATTGCAGGTCGCTGCGCTGTACGGCCTGCAGGAACCCGGGCACGAAGTCGGGATCGGTGGCCGTCACGCGCTGGCTCATCGCCGCGGCGCCCTTCTGCTCCGGCACGATCAGACGTTTCACGCGTTTGCCGATACCCGCCAGTCCGTCCGGCGAGGCCAGAATGAAAACGATGAAAAGCAGGCCGAAGTACAGCAGCCAATTCGGCGTGAGCATCGACAGATATTCACGGAATAGGATGTAGAACAGCGCACCGAAGATCGGGCCGTAGAAACTGCGCATCCCGCCGATCAGCACAATGGCCAGCAACTCGCCCGAAAAGATCAGCGACATCGCCTCTCCGGAAGCAATGCGGTGATTGAGCACCGACAAACCGCCTGCGAAACCGGTGATCGTGGCGGAGATCACAAAGGCCAGTAACTTGTACGCCTGTACGTTGAAGCCCAGGAAACGAGTGCGTTGCTCGTTCTCCCGTATGGCCACCAGCACCTTTCCGAAGGGGGACAAGGTGACGCGCAACATGAACGCCGTAGCCAGAAACACGCAGATTGACGTGAACGCATAGAAGTAGACGGCGTTGTCCAGGCTCAGGCCCAGCACCTGGTTGCGCTCGATTCCCCCCAACCCGTTCTCGCCACCGGTGAAGGAAGTCCAGCGATACGCCACCGTAAAGCACAATGCGCCGAACGCCAGCGTGAGCAGGGAGAAGTAGACGCCCCGGCGCCGCAGAATCAGCATGCCGATCACCGCTGAAATGGCTGCCACCAGAAGGATCGACAAGACCAGCGGCAATATCACGCCGTCGCGGAAATAATGCAGTTGGGTCAGGCCGACCGCATAGGCACCGATTCCGAACCAGGCACCATGCCCGAACGACACCAGCCCGGTGTAGCCCAGCAGGAGATTCAGCGCCATGCCGGCCATGGCCAGCACCGCGCACTCTACGGCCGTGCTGTACGTAAGCCCCGCCGCCTGCAGCACGAATGGCAACGCAATAAGCCCCAAGGCGATCAGCGCGAGTTTTTTCAATTCTTCTTTCGACATCACGCGCTACTCCAGTCGTTCGAATTTTTCGCCCATCAGCCCGCGTGGCCGCAGGATGAGGATGAGCAGCATCAGCAAGTAGAGCGAAGCTTCCGAGGCCGGGGGATAGAAATAGGAAGTCAGGCCGCGGATGACGCCAACCAGCACGGCGGCGAGCACCACGCCCCAGAAACTGCCAAGCCCGCCGATCACGACCACGACGAACGCCGCCGTCAGGATTTCCTGGCCCATTGCGGGCTGTACGCCGGTGATGGGCGCCAGCAACACGCCGGACAGCCCCGCCAGGCCGATCCCGATTCCACACACGGCCGTCATGACCGGAGAGAGTGAAATTCCCAGCGCTCGGACCATGTCGGGATCGTGTATGCCGGCACGGACCACCTTCCCGAACGACGTGCGGTTGAGCAGCAACCATGTGCCGATGACTGCACAGATGGCGACCACCAGCATGCCGACGCGATAGATCGGATAGAAGAAGTCGCCCATGACGACCTGGCCACGCGCGAAGTCCGGGATGGAGAAGGACAGCGGCGATGCACCGAAAATCATCCGCAAGCTTTGTTCGATCACCATGGCGAGCGCGAAGGTGAACAGCAGGCTCAGCACCGGGTCGGCGCGATAGAAGCGCCGCAGGAAAAGCCGTTCCACCACCATGCCGATGATGGCCACCAGTATGGGCGAGGCGATGAACGCACCCACGTAGCCGATGCGTTCGGCCAGAAAAACGATGGTGTAGGCGCCAATCGCGTAGAACGCGCCGTGGGCCAGGTTCACCACGCCGCCAAGACTGAAGATGATGGACAGGCCCAGCGCGATCAGGAGGTAATAACACCCCAGCAGCAGGCCGTTGGCCACCTGCTGCAATATGAATATCAGCTCAATTGCCAAGGGACTTCTCCGGCAGATGCGGCGGCACCCGGCCGCCCGGGCGCCGCACGCGTGAGGTCAGGCAAACGTGCAGGCGTTCTCCTCTTTGGTGGGCGCAAGCGACTCCAGGTCGCCATCTGCGCCCGGTACGGGGCTGCTCGTCACCATGAAGTCCTGTGGGCCGGAGCCGCCGTCTGCCGCGGGCTGCACCGTATACATTTCGTAGATCAGTTGGTGGTCCCAGTCACGGAAGTATCCCGGGCGGCCACGCAGGAGGTCGAGATCCTTGGCGGTTTCCAGGTACTTGATCAGTTCCTCTGTGTCGTCGGACTGCGTTTCATTCATTGCCTTGGCCAGCAGGATGATCGCCAGGTAATCATTGACGGCCTGGTTTTCCGGGATCTTGTCCCAACGCTTCTGGAAGCGCTTGACGAATTCCTGTGCCGATGGTGCCTGCACCTGGTGGGTCCAGATGATCGGCCACGTGCCGCTGAAGCTGTTCTTGCCTGCGCCCCAGATGCTGGTCATGTTCATATCGGCCCCCGCGTAGGGAACGTCGATGCCGAACTCGTTGTACTGCTTGGTGAAGTTGGTTGTCTGGTTGCCCGCCAGGTTGCTGATGACCAGATCCGGCTTCTGCTGGCGGATCTTCAGCAAGGACGCACTGAATTCGGTCGCGTCGGTGGGCAGCATGTCGTTGGATACGAACTCGGCGCCGTTCTCGTCCATGAACTTCTTCGTCTGCTGGAACAAGTCATGGCCAAAAGCGTAGTCAGCGGTGAACGCCATCCAACGCTTGCCCTTCACCATGCCTTCTTTCAGCAGATACTGCCCGATCGTGCGGACGTACATGGTGTTGTTGGCTTCCAGGTGGAACATGTAGCGGCTGCAATTGCTGCCGCGCAACTCATTGGAGTTGCACCCGGTCTGCAGGAACAGCTTGCGCGCGCGATTGGCGACCTGCGAAATGGCGAGGCCGGACGCCGAACTGATCTCTCCCACCAAGGCAAAAACGTTATCGCGATCCACCATGCGTTGTGCCTTGGTGGAGGCCGTCTGCGGATTCACGCTGTCTTCGGCCAATAATTCGATCTGGCGCCCGTTCACGCCTCCGGCCGCGTTCACCTCTTCCACCGCCAGCCGCGCCCCTAAAACGGCGTACTCACCCATGGGCCCGAGAAAGCCGGTCATGGGCGTGAGATGCCCGAGACGTATGGCTTCCTTTGACTGGGCGCGCACATACGGCGGCATGACCAGCCCGGCCGTCATCGCCGCGCCACCCTGCAATAACCTGCGTCGAATCCGGGATACCTTGCCTGCATCTTCTGCTGCCATGTCTCTCTCCTTTCGTCCGCTTGGTGTCGAATTTGAGATAACATGCTAAGGCATGTGTGATCACAAATCACAGATAGTGGAAACCCTGAATCGCAATACGAAGATGACCTCCAATTTCACGCCCATCCATCGCCAGGAAACGCTGGGCGACCATGTCTTGGCGCAGATACGCGAACTGCTTCTCACCGGCAAGGTGATGCCGGGCGAGCAGCTGTCGTTGCGCCCCACAGCGCTGGCGTTGGGCGTGAGCATGATGCCCGTGCGAGAAGCGGTGTATCAGTTGGTGGCCGAGCAGGCGCTGGAGGTCATGCCGAACCGCTCGATCCGCGTGCCGATACTGACCGCGGCGCAGTTTTGCGAAGTCACGCGGCTGCGGCTGCTAAATGAAGGCTATGCCGTGGAACAGGCGGCCTTGAGGATGAATGCACCGCTGCTTGCGCAGCTACGCTCCCTCAACCGCGACCTGGCCGATGCCATGCGGGCCACCGTGGAAAACGAAGGGACGGATAACGGCGAGGTGGTGGCCCTGAATAAGGCGTTGCATTTCACCATTTATGAGGCGGCCGGCATGCCCATGCTCACCAAGATCATTGAAGGATTCTGGCTGCGCATCGGCCCCATCCTCAACTACGATCTGCGCAGGGGCTCAGAGCGCACCCGCGAGCAGCTGGCGGTGAAATTCCACGATGAACTGATCAATGGACTGGAGCATGGCGACGCGGCGCGAGCACGGGCCGCGCTGTATGAAGACATCGGCAGCACCTTCCATTACATATTGCAAAAGCAGTATGCGACCTCGGCAGAGGCCATGGGAGCCAGCGACGTAACGGCCGGCGCCTGAAGCGCGCCGGGCATTTTGCCAAGGTAGAAGAGGCAAAGTGTCGGATGTTCTGCGGGTAGCCGAGCGCCCACAGGCACGGCCATTGCGGGCAGTCCGGGGCATTTGGACCTGCGAAGCAGACTGGTTCGCTTCGCCCCTCTCTCAGGAGCCATCATGACCAAGCCGCCACACGACACCGACACTCAGCAACACGATTCGAATAGCAAGCGGGACTCAAGCTCAGGCAGCGGCTCACCAGGAGCCGACAACTCGGGGGCGCGACCCGGGGATGCCGAGCAGCATAGCGACCCGGAACAAACCCGGGACCGCGGCGATGTCACGCCCGGCGTCAAGCCGGGCGGCGTGCAGCCCAGAGGCGATGAGCCCACCAACCGTTGATGCCTCGCAAAAGAACAAAGGCCGCCCCGAGGGACGGCCTTTCCGTTATGGCGCGTTGCCCGCCTTTTGACTGATGTCAGTCAGGCAGGCAAGCAATCACAGCGGTTGAATCTGAGTTGCGCAAGGGCCTTTCTGGCCCATTCCGGCTACGAACGACACGCGTTGGTTTTCTTCGAGTGACCTGTGTCCGCTGCCCTGAATTTCGCTGTAGTGAGCGAAGAGATCCTTACCACCCGACTCGGGCATGATAAAGCCGAAGCCCTTGTCGTTGTTGAACCACTTCACAATACCGATTTCTGTTTTCAATGTAGATCCTAAATGTACTAGGGAATTATTTCCCCACGGACACTATGGACGCATTCCCACAATAAAGATAGCCCTGTTGCAATTTAACGCTTCTGGCGGGCACGCCCGTTGCGGCGAGGGTTAACCGTTCAACCAGCCATGTTGCAAGCATGGTGTACCCGACAGGAGTCAGCCATGAACAAACCCATGCCCGATACGGATCCCCTCAAACGCGATGAACCCGGAAGCACGGGTCGTGTTCCGGGAAACGATGTGGGCGAAGGCGGCCGGCCCGCCGGAAAGCCGGATGACACCAGTGAAACCGACGATCGCCCCACCACCGGCGACAAGTATCGCCCAGTCCCTCCCGGCAAGGATCCGCGTGTGCCGTGAGTTCCCTCGCCGTTCGGCGGGAAACAGCGAGACGGCTAATGCCCCGCCACCAGTTCTGACACCTCGATGAGATTCAGATCGGGATCTCGCAAATAGATGGAACGTATCTTTGAAGTCGCCCCGGTTCGAAGTACGGGGCCTTCAATGATGGGTATCTCCAATGCCTGCACATGCGCAATGAAGTCGTCCAGAGGACCTTGCGCAATAAAGCAGAGATCCAGGGCGCCCGGTACGGGCGTATGCGCCTTCGGCTCAAACTCCTTGCCCTTGATATGCAGGTTGATCTTCTGATTGCCGAACCTGAATGCTTTGCGTTCGACGGGCGGCGTCCCGCCCACGAAGGATTCCAGCTTCATCCCCAGCACCTGCGTGTAAAACCAGACGCAAGCTTCTTCGTGGGCAGTGGTCAGAACGAGGTGATCGAGGTGGCTGATCATGGGGTGGTCGCTTTTGTTGGAGCTTGTGGTGAGTCGGTACCGGCCGTCCGGCTATGGGAAGCGTTTCGCTCGCTCCCCGATTCTAGTGGGAAGTCTCGATACGGAGAATCCGGGCATCAAATTAGTTGCATATGAGACTAATCGTCCTCTACACTGATCGCGCCTAACATGCTGCAGGAGGGCGGCGATGCAGGAAGACGGCTTTTCCCAATCAAGCCTTTATTCAGGAAACGCGACACATCCGATCTATGCAGATGTGCTCACGCCTTTCCGTCCGGATCCGGAGCGGCTACCGATCCTCCTGATTCACGGCGCATTCCATACCGGGACCGCCTACCTGACGACGCCCGACGGACGTGCCGGCTGGGCGCCCTTCTTCGCCTCGCGAGGGCGCCGCAGCTACGTGATGGACTGGCCCGGGCACGGCCGCTCGCCCGCGGGGCCCGAGTTTCACCGGCTGTCCGGCGAAGACATTGTGCGTAGCGCCGGCAAGTTGATTGAAGAAATAGGTCCGTGCGTACTGCTTGCCCACTCTGCAGCAGGTCCTATCGCATGGCAGCTGGCGGAAAGCCATAGCGCCTACGTGAAGGGGATCATCGGCGTGGCCCCTGGGGGCCCGGCAAATCTGCAGCCAGCCCTACCCGACGATCCGGAAGCGATCGCCGCACTGCGTTACGACCAGGAGGCGGGATGCCCCATTTATTCCGACCCTTCCCGAGTCTTCTACGTGGGTGCGGATTTCATTCGAGACTACTGGGCGAATTCCCCTCGGTTCCCTGCCGTGGCCGTGGACCGATATGCGCGCAGTATCGTCGGTGAAAGCCCCAGGATACTTAACGAGCGCTTTCGTATCGGTGGTGCCGGTCTTGCGGTCGAACACCCGGCAGAAATCGCCGCGCGGCCAATCCTGATCGTGACGGGCGAACTGGACCCCAGACACCCCAAGGAAGCGGACGAAAGAATTGCCCACTACTTCGGTGCTGACTTTTACTTCCTCCCCGACCGAGGCATCGCCGGCAATGGCCACATGCTGATGCTGGAAGACAACAGCGATCAAATCGCCGAATTAATTGAAGCGTGGATGTCCGACCAAGGCATCTAGTTTCGTCGACGCTTTTCACCACACCAAATAAAAGACCCTCTGGAGACCATCATGTCGAAATTCAACATGGCGCTGGCAGCGGCTGCCATCGCCGCTTCGTCGGCCAATGCCGCCTTCGCCTCACAAATTTCCGCTGACGTCGTGAAGATTGGCGTTCTGACGGACATGGCAGGCGTCACCGCCGACATCACGGGCAAGGGATCGTTGGTCGCGGCGCAGATGGCAGTTGAAGAAGTCGGCGGCACGATACTCGGAACGCCGATCGAAGTCATTGTGGGCGATCATCAGCACAGGACCGACTTGGGCGCATCGATGGCGCGTCAGTGGTATGACGTGGAGGATGTCGACGTCATTGTCGACGTGCCGAACTCCTCGATCGCACTGGCGGTTCAGCGGCTCGCCACGGACGCGCGTCGCCTTGTGCTGATTTCGGGCGCCGGCACCACTCAACTCACTAATGAGCAATGCTCGCCCTACGGCTTTCACTGGACCTACGACACATACGGTATGGCCCATGGCACGGCGTCGGCGGTAGTGAAGGACGGCAAGAAAAGCTGGTTCATTGTGGCATCCGACTATGCCTTTGGACACTCTCTGCAGAAAGACACGACAGAAGTCGTGGAGAACGGCGGAGGAAAGGTGGTCGGCTCCATTCGGCATCCGATCAACCTGATGGATTTTGCATCGTATCTGCTTCAGGCGCAGGCCTCGGGAGCGCAGGTGATCGGCATCGCCAACGCCGGTAACGACACCATCACCGCCATCAAGCAGGCCGGTGAATTCGGCATTACACAGGCAGGACAGAACCTGGCGGCCATGATCCTCATGATCAACGACGTACACAGTCTCGGTCTTGAGACCGCGCAAGGAACCTATCTCACCACCGCGTCGTACTGGGACACCAACGAACAAACAAGAGCATGGTCACAGCGGTTCAAGGAACGCACTGGCTCCATGCCTTCCATGCTGCAGGCCGGTGTCTATGGATCGGTTGTCCACTATCTCAAGGCCGTGGAAAAAGCCGGCACCGATGACGCCGACGCGGTGGCAAAAGCGATGCGCGAGCTTCCTGTCAACGACGTATTCACCACCAATGCGACGATACGAGAAGATGGTAAAGTCGTCCGGGACATGTACCTGGCCAAGGTCAAAACTCCCGCGGAATCAAAATATGAATGGGACTACTTCGAGATCGTGAGCACCATTCCCGCGGAGTCAATAACCATACCGCTTTCACAGAGCACCTGCGCGCTGGTGAGCACCACTCAATAGATCACAACCGATGAGTACAAGCCTGAACGACATATTGGATGGGGTTTCCATACCGGTTTCCTACAAGATCGGCTACATGAGCAACTACTATCGTGAACCATCGTTCAGAGAAATAGAACATAAGCTTGGACTGACCCGGCCCGAGATCCTCTCGCTGATCTTTCTGTGCTTCCGTGACGGAATCACCGTAACGGACATCTGCGAATCCTCGGGCCATCTGAAGGCCAATATCAGCCGCGCCGCCATCGCCCTGCAAAAGAAAGGGCTTATTGAGCGCCGCCCCCATGAGACCGACCAGCGGCGCCAGCTATTGTTCGTGACAGAAGCGGGTCGCGCACTCCATGATCAATTCATGCCCGGACTGGTTCGAAGAGAGGCCGACATGCTGTCTTGCCTGACATCTCGGGAGCTGCGCGACTTCGAACACATCCTGCGGAAACTTTGTGCCAGCGCGAGCAAGTGGAGCGAAGAGAGCGTGCTGGCCGCAAAAGTGTAGGCTCCGCCCGGCTATCAGTTTATCTGTGCGCCCGACTTCTCGACCAGTTCCGCCCACCGGGGTATTTCCGTACTCATGAGCTCTTGCAGTTCCTCAGGAGTACTGCCGACCAACTCCATCCCCATGGTGACGCCAAGTCTTTCCTGGACGTCCGGCAGTTTGACTATCTGCGCGATCTCGGCAGCCAGGCGGTCCAGAATCGGCTTCGGTGTGCCCTTGGGTGCATAGACGGCTTGCCACGAGGCCATCTGGAAGCCTTCAACGCCTGCCTCCTGCATCGTCGGCACGTCGGGCGCCAGCGAGATACGGTCAGCGGTGGTGACAGCCAGGAGCTTCAGCTTCCCCTGCTCGAGTAGCGGCAACGCGGCGGTCATCTGGTCGAACATGAACGTCACGTTTCCGGAAGACACGTCGACCATCGCAGGCGGTGTGCCCTTATAAGGCACGTGGGTGAGCGGCACACCAATCGTGTCGGCGAAGAGTTCGCCTGCCAGGTGGGTCGACGTACCGGCTCCAGAGGTAGCGAA
>JAJUGH010000044.1 GCA_029268265.1 Alcaligenaceae bacterium
GATTTCTACCGCACCCGCCTGACGCATTCGCTCGAGGTGGCCCAGATCGCCGCGGGTCTGGTCAAGCAGGCCGCCAAAGCGTATTCCGAACATCCCGCCACCGCTGCGCTGCCCGATCGCAGTCTGATCCAGGCCGTGGCGTGTTCCCATGATCTGGGGCACCCACCTTTTGGTCATGGCGGCGAGGTTGCGCTGAACTATTGCATGCGCGAACACGGGGGCTTTGAGGGCAACGGCCAGACCTTGCGCCTGCTGGCCCGCCTGGAAACGTTTTCCGAGAGCAACGGCGCGAATCTGTCCCGACGCGCTTTGCTTGGCGTATTGAAGTATCCCGCAGCGTATTCGACGCTCTACCGCCGTGATCTGGAGCCGCGGTTGCGGGAAGGTTATTCCTTATTGCGCTCCATTGACGTGGAAGCATCGGCGCCTCCGAAGTGCTACCTCGATAGCGAGCAAGAAGTCGTCGAATGGATACTCAAGCCCTTGAGCGAGCAGGACAGGGCTGCCTTCACCGAATATGAGCAGCGTCCGGGAAAGCATGGGCGCACGCTACACAAGTCGCTGGACTGCAGCATCATGGATGTGGCCGACGACATCGCCTACGGCGTACATGATCTGGAAGATGCCGTCGCACTGCGACTGGTGACGCCGGAACGATTCCGTGAACGGGTGACGCCGGAAGCCTGCAGTGCCTTCCTGGAATCGCTGTCGAAAAAATATACCGGGGAACCGATCACCTACGACGCCATGGTCGACGGGTTGTTCGGAGATGGCGGGACGCGTAAACGCTACATCAGCCGTCTCGTGAATTTCTTCCTGATGGGAACACGCTACGGGGAGATCGAGCAGTTCGAGGACCCCCTGCTGCGCTACCGGCTGGTGCTCGACGAGGCCGCCGGGGCGTTCCTGGGTGTCCTCAAGCGCTTCATCATGGATGAGGTGATCCGCAGCGCCAGCGTGCAGCAGCTGGAATTCAAGGGGCAGGGCATGGTGGTCTCGGTATTCGAGGCCTTCCAGTCCGATCCCATCCGCCTGTTGCCCGCTGAAGTACGCCAGCGATTCGAGTCAGCCGGCAATGACCTGCGCGTAGTTTGCGACTTCGTGGCGGGAATGACGGACGCACACCTGTTGAAGACCTATGAGCGGCTGTTCGCGCCGCGCATGGGTTCCATATTCGATCGGCTTTAAGCCGCATCGCCCGGGTCGCGGCGGTCGTACTCCGCGATGCAGCTTCTCTGGCTTTAGCAGCCCCGCTTCAGCCCCTCGCGCCCGTAAACGGGATCGAGAGGCCGGGAGGGTGCCTTACGCCTTACTTGTCTGCGGGCGAGCTTTCCGCCTGCGGCATCTCGATCTTCACTTCCAGCACTTCGAGCGAGTCCTGGCGATCAAGGTTCACCTTGATGTCCTCCGGATTGATCTTCACGTAGCGTGAGATCACTTCCACCAGCTCCTTCTGAAGGCGTGGCAGGTACTCCGGCGTGACGCCAGTACCCCGCTCGTTGATCAGGATGAGCTGAAGGCGATCTTTCGCCACGCTGGCCGAAGTTTTCTTCTGGCCCAGCAGGAATGAGAGAAACGACATGGCTTATTTCCCCCCGAACAATCGCTTGAACAGTCCGGGTTTCTCGTATTCGGTGAAACGCAGGGGCCGCTCTTCACCCAGGTAGCGGGCGATGACGTCCTGATAGGCCGCTGCAACGTCGGTGTCGCGTAGATGGATGGCCGGCACGCCCTGATTGGACGCCTGCAGCACGGCTTCCGATTCGGGAACCACCCCGATCAGTTTGATGCGCAGGATGTCTTCGATGTCCTGCAGCGAAAGCATTTCGCCATCGGCCACGCGCTTGGGGCTGTACCGGGTTAGGAGGAGATATTCCTTGATCGGTTCCTGGCCGAGTTCGGCACGGCGCGACTTGGCGGAAAGTATGCCCAGGATGCGGTCGGAGTCGCGCACGGAGGAGACTTCCGGATTGGTGACGACCAGTGCGTCGTCCGCAAAATAGGACGCCATGAGCGCGCCGGTCTCGATGCCGGCAGGCGAATCGCAGACGATGTATTCAAAGTCCATCGCCTTCAGGTCGTTCAGCACCTTTTCGACGCCTTCCTTGGTGAGCGCGTCTTTATCGCGCGTCTGCGAGGCGGGCAGGATGAACAGGTTTTCGAGCTGCTTGTCGCGGATCAGGGCCTGGTTCAGCGTAGCCTCACCCTGGATCACGTTCACGAAGTCGTAAACGACACGGCGCTCGCATCCCATGATGAGATCAAGGTTGCGCAGGCCCACGTCGAAGTCGATGACGACGGTTTTGTGGCCCTTCATGGCCAACCCTGCCGAAAAGCTTGCACTGGTGGTCGTCTTGCCGACGCCGCCCTTGCCGGAAGTCACCACAACGATTCGCGCCATGACGATTGAATTCCTCTGTGAGATAAATCACGTAATCGTAAAGCAAAAAACGGAAGGACCCGTCAGTTGCCCAATGAATCAATTTGCAAGCTCTCACCACTGAGACTGACGATCGCCGGCCGGTTCTGCAGGGCGGCGTCGAGGCTCGTCTCGATGACCCGATAGACGCCGGCGATGGCGACCAGTTCGGGATCGAGTTGGGTGGTGAAGATGCGTGCGTTCGCATCGCCGCGGGCTCCGGCCATGGCCTTGCCGCGCAGCGGTCCATAAATATGAATGTTGCCGTCGGCAATGACCTCGGCGCCACGGCTGACCACCCCAATCACGATCAGATCGGTATTGCGGGCATAAACCCGCTGGCCCGAGCGCAAGGGGCGGTTGATCACCATGGCGGCCGGGGCCGGTTCCTGCGCTGCCGGCGGCGTGGCAGATGACTCCTGCGCCGCTGGAGGAGGCGCTTCGGCCGCCACCGCCTTGGCTTCAGGCGAATGCTCGGGTATCACTGCCGCCGGTGGTGTTTCGTTTTCAGGAGCCGGCGTGCTTACGGGCCGTACAGGGGCGCCGCCGACGTCGACGGCGGGAAGGCCGGCCGCCGCAGCGGCCGCACGTTGCTCACCCTCTGCGACCACCCCTACGGGGTGCAGGTGGTGCTCGCGCAGAGCCGATATCAGTGCCGCCCAGTCGATCACCTCCTCGATACGGGCGGCGTCGATGACGACGGGCTCGTTCTCGAAGAAGGCGCCGGCGTCCTTCATGCGTTTGTCGAGCGCGGCCAGCAGCGCTTTGGTATCGGCGTCGTGCAGTACCACGCGGATCGCATACAGGGTGGCGCTCTTGAAATCCAGCGCCTGGGGGGTCTTGCTGGTGGGGGTCTTCTTGCTCACTTTTGAGTGGCCCATGAGTCCTTGAGGGTCACGGCACGATTGATGATCGGCCGCTCGGGGCTGGATTCTTCGAGATCCGCCGTGAAATAGCCCAGGCGCTCGAACTGCCAGGTCGCACCGGGTTCGGCCCGTGTGCCTGCTTCGAGCCAGCCCTGCACCACCGTGCAGGAATTCGGATTCAATGCCGCAATGAAGTCCTTGTCGCCCGCGTCAGGATGCGCGTCGGTGAACAGACGATCATAGAGGCGGATCTCTGCCTGTACGGCATCCGCTGCGTGGACCCAGGTAATGTTGCCCTTCACCTTGACCGAGTCGGCGCCCGGGGTGCCGCTCTTGGTGTCCGGCAGATATTCTGCGTGGACTTCGATGATCTCGCCTTCGGCGTTCTTCACGCAGCCCGTGCACTCGACGATATAGCCGTACTTCAGGCGCACCTTGTTGCCCGGGAAGAGACGGAAGTATTTCTTGGGCGGGTCTTCGCGGAAATCATCACGTTCTATCCATAGTTCGCGGCCGAACGTGAAGCTGCGCATGCCCGCTTCGGGATCGTGCGGATTGACCGGTGCATGACAGGGCTCGGCTTCGCCTTCCGGGTAATTCGTGATGACGAGCTTGAGCGGGTCGAGCACGGCCACGGCGCGCGGCGCGCTGGGGTCGAGGTCGTCGCGCAGCGCCTGTTCGAGCACGCTGTAGTCGATACGCGAGTCGGCCTTGGATACACCGAGCCTTTCGCAGAACAGCCGGATCGAGGCGGGCGTATAGCCGCGGCGGCGCAGGCCGGCCAGTGTAGGCAGGCGGGGGTCATCCCAGCCGTTCACATGGCCGTCGCGAACCAGTTGCAGCAGTTTGCGCTTGCTGGTCACGACGTAGCTCAGGTTCAGACGCGCGAACTCGTACTGCTGGGGGAGCGGCTCAAGCAGCATGCCCTGTTCGGCGATACGCTCCAGAATCCAGTTATAGAAGGGGCGCTGATCTTCGAATTCGAGCGTGCAGATGCTGTGCGTGATGCCTTCCAGCGCGTCTTCTACCGGGTGAGCCCAGGAATACATCGGATAGATGCACCACTGGTCGCCGGTACGATGGTGCGGCACGTGCCGGATCCGGTAGAGAACCGGATCGCGCATATTGATATTCGGCGAGGCCATGTCGATGCGCGCGCGCAGGCACATGCTTCCGTCCGGGTGCTTGCCGTCACGCATCTCGGCCAACAGGCGCAAGGACTCTTCAGCTGGACGGTCGCGCCATGGCGAATTGATGCCCGGCTCGGTGAGCGTACCGCGCGTTGCACGGATTTCTTCGGCGTTCTGCTCGTCAACGTAGGCGTGACCGGCCTGTATCAGCGCTTCGGCGAACTCATACATGTAGCCGAAATAGTCGCTGGCGAAATAAAGGTTCTCTTCTTCTTTATAAGACCAGTCGAAGCCCAGCCATTTCACCATGTCGATGATGGCATGGACGTATTCGTCCTCTTCCTTTTCAGGGTTCGTATCGTCGAAGCGAAGGTGGCAGGCGCCCTGGTAATCGCGCGCCAATCCGAAGTTCAGACAGATGCTCTTGGCGTGGCCGATGTGCAGGTAGCCGTTCGGTTCCGGCGGAAACCGCGTGCGAATGCGGGCAGTGTCCGGGCTGCCTTGGCGTTGAACCGACGCCGGGCCGGGGCGACCCGCCCACAGTTTCTGCGCATGGCGGCCTTCGGCCAGATCTTTTTCGATGATGGTGCGCAGGAAGTTGGAGACCGGAGCGGGACTAAGAACAGAACTCATACGGGAAGACGCCGATACTTGAACGGATGGAAGCATAGGTGCTGAAGGAAGTAAGCATTTTGCCACGTTCGGCGGGGTTTGCCCGAAAGCATGGTCAGAAGGCGGCTTGTCGCTTTACACTGGCGGCCATTATGACCCATGCGGCCCTTTGGCTTTCCCAGGCCCAGTTCTTCATGAGCCTGTCGTTCACCCTGCTTTTTCTCCTGCTGGAGATCGGGCTTGCGTGGGCGCTTGCCGTTTTCCGGCTCCGCGCGCTGGCAGGCCAGGGGCATTGGCTGGACGCCTATCGCTTCTGGGTGCGGATCTTTGCGCTGGCCTTCATCCTGGCCTTTGCCTCGGCAGTGCCTGTCATGATCCAGTTCGGAAGTCTATGGCCGGATCTCATGGATCGCATCGGCAATGTGGCCAGCCCCTTGCTGGCGGTTTCCGTCCTGTCGATCTTCGTGTTCAAGTCGTGCCTGGTCGGTGCCATGTTGTTCGGCCAGCGCCGTATGTCCGAGTGGTTCCATGTGGTCTTGGTGGTGCTTGTTGCGGTGGGCGTCACCATTGCCGCCATATGGCCCGTGATGCTGTTCTCCTGGCTGCGCACACCCGAAGGGGCTGTGTATTCGGGCGGACAGTATCTGGTCACATCGTGGTTCCACGTCTTCTTCAACCCTTCGTTCCCCTGGTATGCGGCCCTTTTTCTTGCGGTCGCCTTCGCCACCAGTTCGTTGTTCATGGTTGGCGTCTCGGCCCTGCAAAGCCTTCGCCGGCCTCTGCTGGAACCGGACAAGGCTGTTTTCCGTGGAGCGGTAGTCGCTTCGGTGCTGTCGCTACTGCTCCTGGGCATGCTGGGGATAGGGGCGGGCACCGCCCTGGCTCCGCTTGAGCCTGCGCGCGCCGCTGCCGCGGTGGGTTACTGGAAGTCCGGCACCACGCCTAGCCTCGCCATCTCCGCCGTGCCGGATATTGCCGCCGGCGACCGATGGGCCTGGCGCTGGCACGATACCGGGGGAGCCTTTCTCGCTCAGGATGAGCGGGGAGCTTACCGCGGGCTGGACCAGTTTTCGGGTATGGCGCCGCCCCCCGGCCTGACTTTCTGGACGTTGCGCATCGCGGTCCTGGCCGCGGCGCTCATGCTGCTTGCATCGACTTATTCGTGGATCCGTCTGAGGAAAGCGGCGTACGAGCCGTCAACGCTGCCTGTCTGGCTGCGCCGCAGCCTGGTGGCAATGATTCCTCTCGGGGGGCTGCTCGTGGTGTCGGGCTTTGCCCATCTGGTCGTGGGGGCGCACCCCTATGCCGTTGCCGGAACGGTCACCCTGAGTGAGGTCCTGGTGGGCGTGCCGGTGTCCCAACTGGTGTTGGGCGGCATCGCGCTGCTGGCCGTGTACGCCTTCTGCATGCTCGGTTTTTTCCAGCTGCTGTGGCACGGTATCCACTACGGCGTCGTCCCCGTGACCCGCTACCGCGGACGAGCCTGAGGAGTGCGCATGATCGATACGCTTGCGCTTGCAATCGGCCTGCATCCGGACGCCCCCGATTTCTGGCTTCCACTGGCCTTCATGGGATTACTGCTGGTGGTGGCCCTGGCCGGGGTGGTGCTGGATGGCTTCGACATCGGCGTCGGCTGCCTCAGCGCCTTCGCGCCGGGCCGGCTCAAACCTCGCATGCTCGCCTTGTTGAGCCCATGGCGCGACGCGAACGAGTTCTGGCTTTTCCTCGGGCTCGGCTTGTTCATGGCCGCCTTTCCCAGGGCCTGGGGCCGCGTCATGGGAGACCTCTATCTGCCCATTACCTTGCTGGCGGTAGGCACCATGCTGCGTTCGGTAGGCTTCGAGCTACGCCTGCGCGCCCCCCGCGAGCAGCAGCGTTACTGGACCCGTCTGTTCGGTGTGGGCTCGTTGCTCACCGCCGTGTCACACGGCATGTTGCTCGCCACCGTGGTCATGTCCTACCAGGTCGACTCCTCGGGCGTATGGTTTCTGCTGTTCACCGCGGCTTGTGCCGTGGCGGCTTACTGTCTGCTCGGCGCTTCGTGGCTGATCATGCGCGAGGCTGGTGAACTAAGGGCCCGGGCCGTCTTCTGGGGGCGCCGCTGCGTGCGTTGGGCCGCGGCCGGTGCCGTTGCGGTGTCCGTCGTGCTGGCGGTCGGTAATCCCGGCATCTTCCTGAAGTGGGGAGGCGGGGCGTTCGGGCCGGGCGTGGTCGCACTATGGTGTTCGCTGCTGCTGGCGTTCATCGGCATAGAAATGTGCCTGCAAGGCATGATCAACACCAGCTACCGCAATACCGCCTGGCCGTTCATCATGACGCTGCTCATTTTCATCATGACGTTCGGCGGCCTGGCCTACAGTTTCTTCCCCTACCTGGTGCTGGATGAACTCACGATATGGGATGCCGCGGCGGCCACCGACTCCCTGCAGATTGTCCTGGTGGCCGTGGCGGTGGCGCTACCGGTGGCGTTGGTCTTCAATATCCGCGTCTACTGGCGGATGTTCGGGCTCTCCATGCCTCCGGAGCCGCCGGCGTTCGGCCGCTGAAGCGGCAGAACGATAGTCACTTCCAGTCCTCCTTCCGGGGCGTCACCCAGCTCCAGCGTGCCGCCGTGGGCGCGGGCGATCATATCTGCCAGCGCAAGCCCCAGCCCGACGGAACCGGTACGGGTGCGGGCCTCGTCAAGGCGAGAGAAAGGCCGTATCGCCTCGGTTCTGCGCTCTGCCGAAATCCCCGGCCCGTGATCCCGCAATTTCAAAACGGCTTTTTCACCGATGTTGCGCAGCGTGATCTCGACGGGTGGCTTGCCGTGGTTGAACGAGTTCGTAATCAAATTGTCGATCAGACGGCCCAGCGCGAGTTCGTCGGCATGCAGAAGTAACGGATCCTTCGGTGCCTCCAGCAGCTGCACATCGCTACCGGCCTGCTGCCAGGCCGCCACGCGTTCTTCCAGCCATGGGCGTAGCGGCAGTGACTCGTAGTGGTAGGAAGCTTCGTCCGAACCTCGCACATAGCTGATGAACTGGTCGATCATGCGTTGCATGTCCTGCACATCCTGGCGCATGCCGTCTTTCAGGGCGGTGTCATCGCTCATTTCGATGCGCAACCACATGCGTGACAGCGGGCCCTTCAGGTCATGGGGCAGGCCGGCGAGCAGGGTGCGCTGCACTGCCGCCGATTCCGCCAGCGTATCCAGCATGACATTGAAGCGTTCGCCCAGGCTGCGAGTCTCGGTAGGGCCGGACGGCTCCACGCGCTCGGGCTTGCCGGCGGCCAGCTGATCGGCTGCCTTCGCCAGGCGCGTGAGCGGTCGGGTGATATGCCAGGCAAACGCGGCCGACAGAAGCAGCAGCAGAATCATGCCCGTCAGCCAGACAAACACCATGGGCGTCGCCACGGGGCGGGTGATGCGGTCCAGCGGGATGACGAGCCATTCACGATAGCGATGCGTGTCGTCGAGATTCGGCTCCTGAATGAGCGAAATGTACATGCGCGGCTCGGGGCCACGCGACAGCGCAACGCGCGTGTCATCGTCGAGCCGCAGGTTCAGGGCATCCACGAAGCTGCGCAGGCTGCGCCGCACATCATTGGGAGGCGGGGCAGGACGGTCGCGCTCGTCTCTTGCCGCGCGCGCCTGATGCCGCCGACGTTCCAGACTTGCGTCGGCGGGCAGGGAGCGCGACCATAGTCGCCATTGATTTTGCGATGCAACCCGCACGAAGTCCTGCCGCTGTTCGGCGGGGATCTCGGCCAATGCCGCCCGCAGCGTTCGTATCGTGGTTGCGGTCAGCTCCACCGACACTTCCTCGGTGAACTGTTTGCGATAATGACTCACGGTCGCGAAGGTGGCGGCCTGGACCAGCACGATCGTGCCCAGCGTGAGCAGCAGCATGCGGGTACGCAGCGAGCGGGGCAGTAGCGTACGCCAGCTCAACATGTTCGGCGCCTTCAAGGCGAAAAGCGATAGCCCACGCCCCAGACGGTCTGTATCCAGCGCGGCTGTTTGGGATCGTCTTCCAGCGCGCGGCGCAGCCGCAAGACGGCAATGTCGATCGCCCGGTCATTGCGCTCGCCGCTTTCGTCGTCTCGCGCCAGGGCAAGCAGGCGTTCGCGCGACAGAGGCTTGCCGGGGTTGCTGACCAGCGCTTCGAGCAGGTTGACTTCGCCGCCAGTGAGCTTGATGGGGGTATCGCCGCGATGCAGCTGCCGGGTCACCGGATCAAAGACGAAGGGGCCGAAAGAGACCGGCTTGTCCTTGGTCAGTGCCGAGGCACCCTTCTTGCGACGCAGCACGGCTTCGATACGGGCCAGCAGTTCCCGGGGGTCGAAGGGCTTGCCCAGATAGTCGTCGGCGCCTGCCTCGAGACCGATGACGCGGTCCACGGTTTCGTCCTTGGCCGTGAGCAGGATAATGGGGATGTCCTCGCCCTGCTGGCGCAAGCGGCGGCAGGCTTCGGCGCCGTCGCCGTCCGGCATCATGCGGTCAAGCACGATGAGATCCGGGTTGTATCGCTGGATGCGGGCTTCCAGATCGGTGGCATTGGGCGCCAGCAACGTATCGTACTGATGCCGGTTCAGATAATCGGCCAACAACTGCAACAACGCAGGATCGTCATCGACGACCAGTATCTTGATATGCGGTTTATCCATGGTGGCAAAGTTTACTCTCGCGGCTCTCCCGGACCATGACACGGAAATGGATTGAAATCATCACGAGCCTGCGAACCCAAACCTTTGCGTGCCTGCTTGGTGGCGGGCTACTCATGCAGGGGCCGCCTGCCTCGGGCCAGGGGTTGGCGGCGATGTGGGGCCGGGACCGGCCCGCGCGCGCGTTCCCCGTCTACGTGGAGCCGGCAGTGAAGCCGCAACCGCTTGCGCCGTTGCCTGGGGTGCCCGAAGGCGAAGGGGCATCTGGGGCGGCGTCGCCGGCCGCCACTGTCGCCTCGCCCGCCACTGAGCCTGTCGGCGAGGTCTTCGTACCGGATGTGCCCTATTCGTATTTCTGGGACGAGCGCGACGGCATCCGGCTGCGTGCCAGCGAATATGTGCGGCAGCATGCCATCTCCGAGCATTCACCCGGCTTGCTGTCCGCCTTCCCGACCCGTTATGTGGCCACGCCGGCGACGCGCTGGTTGCCGGCGCCGGCTCAAGAGGGCTGGTCGTTTGGCGCCCGCAACTGGCAGGGGCCCGTCGGCTCGGATACCCAGCTGCGCATCGGCAGCGGCGAGATCGGCGTTCCGGAATGGAATGACAGCGTGCGGCTGGGCGGCGTGAGTCTCAGCCAGAGCTTCATGGCGAGCAGCGACGAGCCTTCGGAATGGAATTACTCCCTGGCATTCGGCGCCGTGGACCATTCCGCAGTGGGAGAGCCCGGCGATCTGGTGTTCGGGCCCATGGCCGGGAGCCTCGCGCTCTCCTATGATCAGGGTCCGCGACTGCGCATGATTTCGCAGGTAGAAGTGGCCGACGATCTGGTGATGTCCGATCTCACCGGTCGCTACGATATGGGGGAGTTCGGTCGATGGAGATCCGGCGTCGCGCGCTCCGAGGACGGCCTGAGGCAAGGCTGGCGCTACCGTGCCATGGCGGACTTCGACCTGCCGGCCGACATGACCGTCTCCTGGCTGGGAGAGCGGCACACCGACGGCTTCATGGATATTCGCCGACACGCCGCCGGGTCAGACGGGGCGGGCGGCGGACGACAGCGTTGGTCCGCGTCGCTGGATACCGACCGCTGGGGAAGATGGTCGGGAAGCTTCGAAAATGTTTATGGCGACGAGGGCACGCTCGAGCGTCGGTTCGGGCTGAATCAGCAGTTCTGGTATAGCCCCAATCTGCAGATCGGCGTGCATGCCGAACGGGAAGTGGTCGGCGGCGACTATGATATAGGGCTTCGCTTCTCCTTCTCTCTGTACTGATCCTGCATGTCCTCCCCCCTGGAAATCCTGCAACGCGTATTCGGCTATGAGGCCTTTCGCGGTGAGCAGCAGGCCATTATCGAAACCCTGATGGCCGGTGGTGACGCGCTGGTGCTGATGCCCACCGGCGGCGGCAAGTCGCTGTGCTACCAGATCCCCGCCTTGCTCCGGCCCGGCACCGCCATCGTGGTGTCGCCCCTGATTGCGCTGATGCAGGATCAGGTAGACGCCTTGCGTGAGCTGGGAGTGAGCGCCGCCTATCTGAATTCGTCTCAAGACTGGCAGGAAGCACGTGAGGTGGAGCGACGCCTGCTGGATGGCCAGCTCGACCTGCTTTACGTCGCACCGGAACGCCTGCTGACCGATCGCTGCATGGACTTGCTGGCGCGTTCCCGTATCGCGCTTTTCGCCATCGATGAAGCGCATTGCGTGTCGCAGTGGGGGCATGATTTCCGACCGGAATACCTGGGGCTGTCGGCGCTGCACGAACGCTGGCCGGATGTGCCGCGCATCGCCCTGACGGCTACGGCCACCGATACGACGCGCGAGGAGATCGCACGGCGGCTCTCACTGGAAAACGCCCATCATTTCGTCTCCAGCTTCGACCGACCCAACATCCTCTATCGCATCGTCGAGAAAAACGAGGTGAAGCGTCAGCTGCTTTCCTTCATACGGGAAGAGCACGCCGGTGACAGTGGCATCGTGTATTGTCTGTCGCGCTCCAGGGTCGAGGATACCGCGGCCTTTTTGTCGCAAAACGGTGTCTCCGCATTGCCTTATCACGCCGGCATGGACGCGAACGTGCGTGCCCAGCACCAGGCGAGGTTTCTTCGGGAAGAGGGTCTCGTGATGGTGGCGACCATTGCTTTCGGTATGGGCGTCAACAAGCCGGACGTGCGATTCGTGGCACACGTGGATCTGCCCAAGTCGGTGGAAGGGTACTACCAGGAAACCGGCCGGGCGGGGCGCGACGGCGATCCGGCCACGGCATGGATGGCCTACGGACTGCAGGACGTCGTTCAGCAGCGCCGCATGATTGACGAATCATTGGGCGACGACGCCTTCAAGCGCCGATCCGGGCGCCAGCTGGATGCCATGCTGGGCCTGTGCGAAACGGTGGACTGCCGCCGGCAGCAGCTGCTGGCGTATTTCGGCCAGGCCATCGCGCCTTGCGGAAACTGCGATACCTGCCTGGAGCCACCCGAGTCCTGGGACGGTACGGTGGCCGCGCAAAAAGTGCTTTCCGCCATCTTTCGCCTATGGCGTGAGCGAGGCCAGCGCTACGGGGCCGGTCACATCATCGACATCCTGCGGGGCAAGGCCACCCCTCGGGTCCGTGAGCAGGGCCACGATACGCTGAGCGTGTTCGGCGTGGGGGCCGATTTGTCGGAGCACGCGTGGCGAGGCGTTCTGCGCCAATTGCTGGCCAAGGGGCTGGTCACCGTCGATTTCGAAGGCCACGGAACGCTGATGCTGACCGAGACCAGCCGTTCGGTGCTCAAGGGCGAAGTCACCCTGATGCTGCGTCGTGAAACGCGCGAGCCAGGCCGCAGCGTGTCGCGACGGGCGCCATCGCCGGACATCGACCTGGATGCCGATCAGCGCGAGCGCTTCGAGGCGCTACGCGCATGGCGGGCAGAAGTGGCGCGTGAACACGGCGTGCCGGCCTATGTGATCTTTCATGATGCCACGCTGCGTGAAGTGGCCCGCCGTGAACCCCGGACGCTCGACGAACTGTCTGAAATCCACGGAGTCGGTGTGCGCAAGCTGGAAGCCTACGGCGAAAGCCTGCTGGAATGCGTGGGCGCTGCCTAGAACAGCTCCGCGCTGCCGTTGGCGATGCCTGTCGGGGGCGTTAGGCCAAGATGGCGCCACGTGGTCTGGGTGGCGATGCGCCCGCGAGGCGTGCGCTGAAGGAAACCAGTCTGGATCAGGAAGGGTTCGATCACGTCTTCAATGGTGTCGCGTTCTTCGCCGATCGCCGCGGCCAGGCTATCGACGCCCACCGGGCCCCCGTCGAATTTATGCACGATGGCTTCAAGCAGCTTGCGGTCCATCAGGTCCAGTCCCATTGGGTCGACTTCCAGCATGGTGAGCGCGGCGGAGGCGATCTCGGCGTCGATGCGGCCCTGTGCCTTGACCTCGGCGTAGTCGCGCACCCGGCGCAATAGCCGGTTGGCAATCCGCGGCGTACCCCGCGAGCGGCGCGCGATTTCAGCCGCCCCTTCGGTGCTTGCGCCGGCGTTGAGCAGCCGGGCGCTACGCTCGACAATGTGCGCCAGATCTTCGGCGGAATAGAACTCCAGGCGCGACACAATCCCGAAGCGGTCGCGCAAGGGGTTGGTGAGCATGCCGGCCCGCGTGGTGGCTCCCACCAGGGTGAACGGTTGCAGATCGATCTTTACGCTGCGCGCAGCCGGGCCTTCCCCGATCATGATGTCGATCTGGAAGTCTTCCAGCGCGGGGTAGAGGATTTCTTCCACCACCGGCGACAAGCGGTGGATCTCGTCGATGAAGAGGACGTCGTCTTTCTCAAGATTGGTAAGCAGGGCGGCCAGATCGCCTGGCCGCTCAAGCACCGGCCCGGAGGTCTGGCGCAGCTGTACGCCCATTTCGTGCGCGATGATGTGTGCAAGCGTCGTCTTGCCAAGGCCCGGGGGGCCGAACAGCAGCACGTGGTCCAGCGCTTCGCCGCGACCCCTGGCGGCCTGGATGAAGATTTCCAGCTGCTCACGAACGCGATGCTGGCCGATGTATTCCTTCAGCGCACGCGGCCGCAACGCCCGCTCGATGGAGTCCTCGTTGGGAGAGGCGCTTTGGGGAGCGACGATGCGCTCGGGAGCGCCGGTACGCATCAGGGCGTCGGAATGTATGGCCATGGGAAAGGGCTGTCTAAATGCACAGTGATCGTGCTCTAGTATAGAACGCATATATCATGACGGCATTGATTCAGTAGGAGCTCAAACGGCATGACTCTTTCCTTGCC
>JAJUGH010000045.1 GCA_029268265.1 Alcaligenaceae bacterium
AATGCCGCGGCCGGCTATGCCATAGGCCGTTCCGTGATCGACGCTGGTGCGCACGAAGGGCAAGCCGACCGTCACGTTGACGCCCTGGTCGACACCCAGGTATTTCACCGGAATCAGCCCCTGGTCATGGTACTGCGCCACGACGATATCGAACTCGCCCTCACGCGCGCGCATGAACACGGTATCGCCGGGTAGCGGTCCGGAAACGTCGAGCCCTTCGGCCCGCGCCGTCTCGATGGCCGGCGCAATGATCTCAATTTCCTCGCGGCCAAAACGGCCATCTTCGCCGGCATGTGGATTGAGCCCCGCAACGGCAATGCGGGGGCGCTGCAACCCGGCCTGCCGGCAGGCGAGGTCTGCCAGCCGGATGGTGTCCAGTTCGGTCTCGTAGGTGATGAGCTGGGGTACCGCCGCCAGCGGCACGTGGATAGTGACCAGGAGCACACGAAGGTCCGGGTTGGCGAGCATCATGGCGTAGCGAGTGGTGCCACTGCGTTCGGCCAGAATTTCGGTGTGGCCAGGAAAGTCCACGCCGCCCAGCTGCAGCGCCTTCTTGTTCAGCGGCGCCGTGACGATTGCCCGTATGCGCTCGGCCATTGCATCGTCGATGGCATGGCACAAGTACTCGTAAGCGGCGCGGCCTGCTTCGGCGTGCGGCATGCCCAGCGCAAGCTGCTCCGGCAACTCCTGCCACCGGTTCAAAACGGGAATTACCGCCGGGTCATGGGGACAGGCCTCGGGTTCGCTGATGATCTCTACCCGCAGTCGGTCTTCCAGCCCCAACGTCGCGATACCGGCTTCGAGTACGCCCGCGTCGCCATAGACGAGCGCGCGAGTCGGAAGGCCGTCGGCGAAGACCTTGATAATGATCTCCGGGCCGATACCCGCGGCATCCCCCATCGTGAAGCCCACGGGCTGCGATCTCGTATCGGAAGCGTCGTCTGTAAACACGGCGTGTCCTTTTTCCTAGAGGGCCTCGCTGGCGTAGTCGGCCAGCCGGGAGCGCTCGCCTCGTTGTAGCGTGACATGACCCGCATGCGGCCATCCCTTGAACCGGTCAACCACGTAGGTCAGACCGGAGCTGCCCTCCGTGAGGTAAGGCGTGTCGATCTGCGCGATATTGCCCAGGCATACGATCTTCGTGCCGGGCCCCGCACGCGTGACCAAGGTCTTCATCTGTTTGGGCGTAAGATTCTGCGCCTCGTCGATGATGAGGTACTTGTTCAGGAATGTGCGCCCGCGCATGAAATTCAGCGACTTCACCTTGATGCGCGAGCGGATCAGATCAAGCGTGGACTGCCGATTCCAGTCGGGTGCGCCCGTATCGCTGGCGAGGTCATGGCGTCCGGCACCCAGATGCAAGACCTCGAGGTTGTCTTCCAGCGCGCCCATCCAGGGCAGCATTTTTTCTTCCTCGGTGCCCGGCAGGAATCCGATGTCGTCTCCCACCGGAACGGTGGCGCGGGTGATGATGATCTCGTTGTAGCGGGCGGTTTCCAGCGTTTGGGCCAGACCGGCTGCCAGTGCCAGCAAGGTCTTGCCGGTACCGGCCTGCCCGAGCAAGGAAACAAAGTCGCAGTCGGGGTTCATCAGCAGGTTCAGAGCGAAGTTCTGTTCCCGGTTGCGGGCCGTGATGCCCCACACGCTGTTGCGCCCATGGCTGTGATCGCGCAGCGTGGCGAGTACGGCGGACTTGCCGCTGACCTCCTTCACCTGTGCCTGTAGCGGCAGCTCGCCGTCTAGATAGACGAACTGGTTCACCAGGAAGTCGCTGCACAGCGGCCCCTTGACACGGTAGAAGGTGGTGCCGCCCTGTTGCCACGATTCGACATCCTTGCCGTGCTTCAGCCAGAAATTTTCCGGCAGCGGCAACACGCCGTCATATAGCAGGTCGGAGTCGTCGAGTACCCGATCATTCAGATAGTCTTCGGCCGCCATGCCGAGGGCACGCGCCTTGAGGCGGATATTGATGTCCTTGGAGACCAGTACGACCGTGCGCTTGGGATGCTGCTGCTTCAGGGCGTGAACCACCCCCAGAATCATGTGGTCGGCCTTGCCCAGCGGGAGCTCGATGGGCAGTGTCATGTCCAGTGCCGAGGTCTGCAGCACCAGCTGCCCGAGTGCCTCCATGTTTCCGAGTGAATCGAGATTCACTCCGTTTTCCAGGTCGGTGGCCTCGTTGACGAGCGAATCCAGGAAGCGGCTGACCTGGCGTGCGTTGCGGGCGACTTCCGACATGCCCTTCTTGTGATGATCGAGCTCTTCGAGCACGATCATGGGCAGGTAGATGTCATGCTCCTCGAACTTGAACAAGGAGTTGGAGTCGTGCAGCAGAACGTTGGTGTCCAGCACGAAGAGCTTGCGGCGTGATGCCGCCAGGCGCGTGCGCTTGGGCGCACGGGCGCGCGCGGTCGCGGGCGCCTCGGTCGTGGTCTCGACTTGAGCCGCTCCGGCTGTGACTACGGCGGCATGAGGCGCCTCTTCCACCAGGGTTTCAGTGGGTGCGGCGGGCGTGGCAGCCTGCGGGACGGGCGGAGACTCCACCGTTGCCGCCTTGCGTGCGGAAGTCTTCTTGGCTGCGGTTTTTGCGGTACGGGCAGCAGTTGTCTTCGTTGCCCTGGACGCCTTCACCGCGGTCTTGCGAGTTTCGCTGGCCGCAGCTTCCGTGTCGGGAAGTTCCAGGACTTCGAGTTCGATCTCGCCGGTGCTGTTCCTGGCAATCCGGTCTCCCATGCGGGTAGGCGGTTTTGGTAGTGGCATGGCCTTGAGCTCCTGGGATTGTTCGGCAAATGTTGGTGTCAGGCTTCTCTTACGGCCTGGAGGACGGCGTCCACGTGGCCCGGCACGCGCAGGCCACGCCATTCCTGCCGCAGCACGCCGTCTGCATCGATGAGGAAGGTACTGCGTTCAATGCCGCGAACCTGCTTTCCGTACATGTTCTTCATCTTGATGACGCCGAACATCGTACAGAGCGATTCATCGGTGTCCGAGATCAGTGGAAAAGGCAGTTCCTGCTTGGCGGAAAAGTTTTCATGCGACTTCAGGCTGTCGCGCGAGACGCCGACGATGTGTGCGCCTGCGGCAAGAAAGTCCTCGTGGAGATCGCGAAAGCCCTGCGCTTGGGTGGTGCAGCCAGGCGTGCTGTCTTTGGGGTAGAAATACAGGACGGTCTTTCGGCCCTTGAGCGAATCCAGCGAGAGTTCACCGTGCGTGGATGAGGCCTGGAAGGCGGGAACCGGCTGGCCGACAGCAATCTGGGTCATTCAATCTCCATGGGAATCAGGGCCACCACCACACGGCGGCCTTCCGACATCAATATATTGTAGGTACGGGCTGCCGCCTGGGTGGACATGGCTTCGACGCCTATACCGAGCCGAAGCAGGGGGTCGGTGAGCGACTGTGGCAGCATGACCTGGTTCGAGCCGGTGCCGATGAGCACGACTTCGACCCCCGAGGTGATCGCGGTCGGTTCACCATCAAGGAAAGCCATGGGGTCCGGGGCTGCGTCCTTTACGCCTGCGATTTCCCGCAGCACGGCGAGGGTGAGTTCCTCTGCCCGCGTGATGGACCAGCGGTTGATGTCGCCTTCTGGGCCGAAATGAACGGAATGGTGATAGGCCGTGCCGTTGATTTCGACGTATCCCGTACCGTAGGCGGTAACGGTGTTGAGACCGGGGGTGGATTCTTTCTGTAATAGCAAGAGCACGCTCTCCAATTGGGTTCATCATAGCGCATGCCGCGGCGGCCGCGCGCTACGGCCGGGGCGGTGAATCGATTAAACTACCACCCATTTGTCGTCACCGTCATTCCTCTATTCATCGAAGGATCACCATGAGCACGTTTCCCCGTATCGAGCGCCTCCCACCGTATGTATTCAATATTACGGGGGAACTCAAGATGGCGGCGCGCCGGCGGGGCGAAGATATCATCGATATGTCCATGGGCAACCCGGATGGTGCCACGCCAAGGCATATCGTAGACAAGCTCATCGAGGCGGTGAACCGGCCCAATACGCACGGCTATTCGGTGTCGAAGGGGATTCCCCGCCTGCGCAAGGCAATCTCCGACTGGTACGGGCGGCGGTACGATGTCCAGATCGATCCTGATTCCGAAGCCATCGTCACCATCGGTTCCAAAGAAGGTCTGGCTCATCTGATGCTGGCCACGCTCGACCGCGGCGACACCGTACTCGTGCCCAATCCCAGCTACCCCATTCACATCTACGGCGCCGTCATCGCCGGCGCCAACATCCGATCGGTGCCCATCGTGCCAGGCCTGGATTTCTTCGAGGAAATCGAGCGGGCGGTGCGTGAGACCATACCGCGGCCCAAGATGATGATTCTGGGCTTCCCCAGCAATCCCACGGCACAGTGCGTTGACTTGTCCTTCTTCGAGCGCATCGTGGCGCTGGCGCGCGAGCACAACATTCTGGTGGTGCATGACCTCGCCTACGCCGACATCACGTTTGACGGCTACGTTGCACCTTCCATCATGCAGGTGGAGGGCGCCAGGGATGTGGCGGTGGAATTCTTCACCATGAGCAAAAGCTACAACATGGCCGGGTGGCGCATCGGCTTCATGGTGGGCAACCAGCAACTGGTCAACGCGCTTGCCCGCATCAAGAGCTATCACGACTACGGCACGTTCACGCCGATCCAGGTGGCGTCCATTGCCGCTCTGGAAGGCCCGCAGGACTGCGTGGCCGAAGTCGTGGCGCAATATCAGCGCCGGCGCGACGTCCTGGCCAAGGGTCTGCATGAAGCGGGCTGGCCGGTCGATATTCCGCAGGCGTCGATGTATATCTGGGCTCGGATCCCGGAAGCCTACCGGTCCATTGGGTCGCTGGAGTTTTCCAAGCGCCTGCTTGCCGATGCCAAGGTGGCTGTCTCGCCGGGGGTGGGCTTCGGCGAATATGGCGATGACTACGTGCGCTTTGCGCTTATCGAAAACGAGCAGCGCACGCGTCAGGCGGTGCGAGGCATCAAGGAAATGTTCCGCAAGGACGGTGTAGGAAAATGAGTTCCAGCAAGGAAATGGCATCCATCAAGGTCGGTCTGTTGGGTCTGGGCGTTGTAGGCGGCGGTACCTGGAAAGTCCTGAAGAACAATGCGGAAGAAATCGCCCGGCGTGCCGGGCGGCGTATCGAGATTACGGCCATTGCCGTACGCGACATCGAAAAGGCTCGTAAGCTGATTGGCGACGTCCCCATGCGGCTCACGACCGACGGTATGGAGATCGCCCGCGATCCCGAGATCGATATCGTCGTCGAGTTGATCGGGGGCGAGACCACCGCGCTGGAATGGGTGATGGAAGCCATTCGCCAGGGCAAGCACGTGGTCACGGCGAACAAGGCGTTGCTGGCGGCTCGCGGCAACGAGATTTTCGACGCCGCCAGCCAGCAAGGTGTGATGGTGGCCTTTGAAGCCGCGGTGGCTGGTGGCATCCCCATCATCAAGGCTATGCGCGAGGGGCTCACGGCCAACCGCATCGACTGGATCGCCGGCATCATCAACGGCACGACAAACGTCATCCTGTCGGAAATGCAATCGCGCGGCCTGCCGTTCAATACGGTGCTGGCCGAGGCGCAACGCCTCGGGTACGCCGAGGCGGATCCCACGTTCGACATCGAAGGCGTTGACGCAGCGCACAAGCTGACCTTGCTGGCCTCGCTCGCGTTCGGCATTCCGGTGCAATTCGAGAAAGCCTGCGTTGAAGGCATTGCCAAGCTCGAGGCGGAAGACATTCAGCATGCCGCGCGTCTGGGCTATCGCATCAAGTTGCTGGGCATCACGCGCCGGCGCGACGACGGCATCGAACTGCGCGTGCACCCGACGCTCATCCGCATGGGCAGCCCGCTTGCCACGGTCGAAGGCGCGATGAACGCCGTGCTGGTGCACGGTGACGTGGTCGGCCCCACGCTGTACTATGGTCAGGGTGCCGGCGAAATGCCTACGGCCTCCGCCGTGGTAGCCGATCTTGTTGACGTAGCCCGGCTGGATTCGGCAGACCCCGAGCACCGCGTGCCTCATCTGGCCTTCCAGCCCGATGCTGTGAAAGACATCCCCATTCTGGGCGCGGACGACATCGAATCCTCGTATTACCTGCGGCTGCGGGTTGAAGACCGCCCCGGCGTACTGGCCGATATCTCACGTATTCTGGCTGATACCGGGGTGTCCATCGGCTCCATGATCCAGGAGCCTTTCGAGTCCGATGAGGCCACCATCATCTTCCTGTTGCACCGGGCGCGCGAAGGCGCCGTGCGGGTCGCGATCGAGAAGATCCAGCAATTGCCTTTCGTACGCTCAGAGGTCACCCGTCTGCGCGTCGAGGAACAGATATGAAGTACGTATCCACCAGGGGCGGGATGTCCCCCCAGCCGTTTTGCGACATTCTGCTCGAAGGCCTGGCCCCGGATGGCGGCCTGGCGGTGCCCGAAACCATTCCACGGGTTTCCGCGGCCACGCTCGAGCAGTGGCGCTCGCTCACCTATGCAGAACTTGCCACCGAGATCCTCAGCCTTTTCATCGACGACATCAGCCGAGATGAGCTCGCCACGCTCACGAATGCCGCCTACAGTCGCGAAGCGTTTCCTGGTGAGCCGATGGTGCCGCTCAAGCCCCTGTCCAACGAAATCAGCCTGCTGGGCCTTTCCGAAGGTCCGACGCTAGCTTTCAAGGATATGGCCATGCAGTTGCTCGGGCAGGTCTTCGAGTACGAGCTCGAGCGTCGGGGCACCACGCTCAATATTCTTGGGGCTACCTCGGGCGATACCGGCTCTGCAGCCGAATACGCCATGCGCGGCAAGCGTGGTGTTACCGTGTTCATGCTCTCGCCACAAGGCCGCATGAGCGCGTTCCAACGCGCCCAGATGTACTCGCTGCAAGACGAAAACATCCACAACATCGCCATCGAGGGCGTGTTCGACGACTGTCAGGACATCGTCAAGGCCTTGTCTGGCGACCTCGAGTTCAAGACGGCCTGGCGGCTCGGCGCGGTGAATTCCATCAATTGGGCGCGTATCGCTGCCCAGGTGGTGTACTACTTCTGGGGCTGGCTGCGTGCAACGCCTGCCGGCGGTTCGGAAGTGTCCTTCTGCGTGCCTTCGGGTAATTTCGGCAATATCCTCGCGGGCCATATCGCTCGCGAAATGGGCTTGCCGGTGCGGCGGCTGGTGCTGGCCACCAACGAAAACAATGTTCTCGAAGAGTTCTTCCGCACGGGCGTCTATCGCCCGCGTTCGGCGGCACAGACGCATGCCACCTCCAGCCCTTCCATGGACATTTCCAAGGCCTCGAACTTCGAGCGCTTCGTGTTTGACCTCGTGGGTCGTGACCCGGCAAAGCTCAGCTCGCTGTGGAAGCAGCTGGAAACCCAGGGCTACTTCGATCTGGCTGACCGCAAGGCCGAGTTCGAGGAGCGCTACGGCTTCGTGAGCGGAACCAGTTCCCATGCAGACCGGCTGGCCACCATCAAGCGCGTGCACCAGGAATCCGGGGTGCTGATCGACCCGCATACGGCCGATGGCGTGAAGGTGGCGGCACAGTACCTCGAGGAAGGCGTGCCCATGCTGGTGCTGGAAACCGCCTTGCCGGTCAAGTTCGCGGAAACCATCCGTGAAGCCGTGGGGGTGGAGCCGCCCGTGCCGGAGCACCTGGCCGGGCTGGCCGATCTGCCTCAACGGGTAGTGAAGATGGCCTGCGATGCGGAACAGGTACGGCAGTACATCCGCGACCACGCCCCGTTGCCGGAGTCAGAGGCGCCCTGAAGCGGCGGCGTGAACCGCAAGCGCCGCGTCGCGGCCGCTGCGGACCGCCCCTTCAAGCACTGCGGGGTAGCCGGTGTTGGTCCAGTCGCCGGCGACCCACACTCCCGGCCAGGGGGTGGCATTGCCCGGACGCCCAAGCCCCGGTACAGCAAGAAACGTTGCCCGTTTTTCGATGATCAGCGCGTGGTTCAGCACGTCGGGCATCGGCGACCCGGACACTTGTTCGCGCAGTTGCGTGATCATTCCCGCCACCGCCAGCTTGCGCGGCAATGCCTGTAGTGCGGCGGCGTCGCTGATCACCACATGAACTCGCTTGTTTTGCGGATCCTGGCCCTGGAACAGCCACTGCCCGAAGTGGCCCCGGTGGCGGTCTTCGTGCAACATCAGCATCGGAGGGGAAAGTGTCCACGGCTGCGCGAGTTCCAGCGTCAGGGTGGCGATGGGTGCATGCTCGAAGCGGTCCAGTTGCTTCAGGAAATGCTCGCTTCCGGTTGTGGTCGGGAGGCTGCCCAACACCTGGGCGGTAGACGGCGTGTTGCCGCAAACGATGACCGCATCGTAGTGCGCGCCGCTTGCATCCAGTTGCAGGCGGCGGCTTCCCGGCCCGCTCGTATCGCTGTCGCCAGCCGTGGCGTTGAAGCGCGTATCCACATAACGCAGGCTGCGCACCGTGGTCGTTCGAAAAATCTCCAGCCTTCCGCCACGATCCGGGCACAATGTTCCCGACGCAGCGAGTTGCTCCACCCGTAGCGGCCACAGCTCAGTCAGCGTCTTTCGCGGAATCAGCATCTGTGCGGCTTGCCGGTCTGCCGCCCCGACGCTGTCGCGCAGTACGTTGGCAAAGAGCTGTGCGCAGGCCTGGTCCGCCGGTGTATTCATCGTGGCGATGCACAGCGGCTTCCACAGCAGGTCCTGGAGCGCCCGGGGCTGCAAAGTCAGCGACAGCCATTCCTGCACCGTGGCATCTTGTGGCGTCTTCCATCCATTGCGTCGCAGCAGGCTCATGGCGCGCAATGCAGCAGCCTTTTCGCGTCGACCCAGGCCACGCGCCGTCAGCAGCCCAGTGGCGACGTGCAGGGGTGCGGGCAGACCGGGCCATGCCCGCATCGAGAAGCGTCCGTCGGCGCTGCGCACGCTGAGCGGCAGCCGCAGAAAGTGCGTGTCGGGATCGGCACCCACTTCACGCATTAGCGCCAGGGTGGCGGTATAGGCGCCCAGCAGAATATGCTGGCCGTTGTCGGTTCTTTGCTGGAGACCGGGCGCATCGACACTGCGTGCACGCCCCCCAAGAACGCCAGCCGATTCGTACAGGTCGGCGTGGTGCCCCAGCCGGGTGGCGGTCACGGCCGCGCTGAGACCGGCCCAGCCGCCCCCGATGATGGCAAGCTTCATTTCGACAGGCGTTGCACCACCCAGCGGCCGCCGCCGACCCAGGTGCGCCATGCCAGCCAGAACTTGCGAATGGGGGTAAGTGAAATTCGCTGGTCCAGGACCTGCCATTTCTCTGCCTCGATCTCGTCCAGCAGGGTGGCGTAGATGGCGGCCATCATGAGACCTGGGCGTTGCGCACGGCGTTCGCTGTCGGGCAAGGCCTGCATGGCCGTGCGATAGTACTCGCGAGCGCGGCTGGTCTGGAAGCGCATGAGTTCGACATAGCGGTCGGAATGCATGCCGTTGAAGATTTCAGTGGGCCGCACTTTGTAGCGGTCCAGGTCTTCCTGTGGCAGGTAGATGCGACCGCGGCGCGCATCGTCGCCCACATCGCGGATGATGTTGGTGAGCTGAAAGGCGGTGCCCAACCTGCGAGCATATTCCAGCGTGCCGGGCGAGGTGTCTCCAAATATGCCAGAGGACATTTCACCGACGACGCCGGCGGCATGCCAGCAATACCGCTCCAGCGAGGGCCAGTCGGGGTAGCGCAGCTGGTCGAGGTCCATTTCCATGCCCTCGATCACGGCATAGAGCTGGCGATCCTGGATACCGAATTGCCCCACATGCGGAGCAAGCGCCTTCATCACAGGATGCTCGGCATTGCCCTGGTAAAGCGCGTCGACTTGCGTGCGCCACCAGGCCAGCTTCATGCGTGCGACCGACGATTCCTTGCATTCATCCACCACGTCGTCCACTTCGCGGCAGAAGGCATATAGGGCCGTGATGGCGCGCCGCCGCTCGGGCGGCAGGAACAGAAAGGCGTAATAGAAGCTGGAGCCGCTACGCGCAGCTTTTTCTTGACAGTACTGATCGGGGTTCATTTGACAAGGGCTCTCAACGCCATAAGCGGCCAGTCCACTGGCCGCAAGACCGGACGTCGCTCGAAGACGTCATAGTTTAATTGCTCCAGGCGTTCCAGGATGCGCAAGCCCCCCTGAATCACCAGCCGCAGTTCCAGGCCTGCCCGCAGCGGTACGCGGGATGTCAGCGGCCTGCCCTCCAGTAGCAGTTCGCGCGCCTGTCCGCTCTGCTCGCGCATGAGGCTTCGCCAGGAGCGGGCGAGGGCGCTATCCGGCCCCTGGTCGAGGAGCCGGCCTTCGGTGCTGCACCGGCCGATCCAGTCTTCGGTCACGCCATGCCGCTGCAGCTTTTGCCGCGGCAGATAGACGCGGCCTTTTTGCCAGTCCAGCGCCACATCCTGCCAGAAGTTCGTAAGCTGCAGGCCGGTGCAGATGGCATCCGAGCGCGCCAGATCCGCTTCTTCATGAGTCCGGTACAGGTATAGCAGGAGGCGCCCGATCGGGTTGGCGGAACGCCGACAGTAGTCGAACAGTTCGGCGTCATCCTCGTACCGGTGCTTCGTGACATCCTGCTCAAACGCAGACAGGAGATCGTGAAACAGCGATATGGGAAGGCCGTGGCGCGCAATAGTGGCCTGCAGGGGAAGAAAAATATCGGGGCGGTGCAGGGCGTCGCCGGCAGCCTCGCCGCGATGCACTGCATTCCCGGGACCGATGGCATTCAACGCGTCCCGAAACTCTGTCAAAGCTGCCAGGCGCTGCTGCGGCGTGGCGTCGCCTTCGTCCGCGATGTCGTCGGCCGTACGGGCGTAGCGATAAATGTCACGCACGGCGGCACGCAAGGCGCGCGGAAGAAGCAGGGAAGCAACGGGGAAATTCTCGTAGTGGTCGACGGCCATGGCCGCCAGAGTATAAGCCGTCTTAACGGATGCCCTTCAAGTGGTTTAGACTTCGCTATCTCTCCGAGGAAGCACATGCCACGTCCGATTATGGCCACGGTCTCGGTGCCGGCCATGCAACACAATCTACAGAACGTCGCCTCGCGCCTGCGGACGCAGGCGCTACGGCTCCATCGTCCCGCCCCGCGCATCTGGGCTGTAATCAAGGCGAACGCCTATGGCCATGGACTGGCCAACGGCCTGGCCGGCTTTTCCGAGGCCGACGGGCTCGCAATGCTGGATCTCGATGAGGCAGTGGCATGCCGCGAGGCGGGATGGCAGGGGCCGCTGATGCTGCTGGAAGGTTTTTTTGACGCGTCTGATATAGACGTCGTAGATACTTATCGCCTGACCGTCTCGGTGCATGGTGACGATCAGCTGAGGATGCTCGAGCATGCGCGCCCGCAGCGGCCTATCGATGTGAACCTGAAAATCAATGCCGGCATGAACCGGCTGGGCTTTGCGCCGTCCGCCGCAGCCCAGGCCTGGCATCGTCTGGCTGCCCTGGTCAGTCGCGGCGTGGTGGGGCAACTGGGCACAATGATGCACTTTTCCCGTGCGGACGACGATCCGGACGAAACGCAACGGCAGCTCTCCGGCTTCCTGGAGCTGACCAAAGACATGTCCGGGCCCGTCAGCGTGTGCAATTCGGCCGCCACGCTGACCCCCGAACTATGGGCGGCTCTGCCCCAAGAGCGTGAGCAATGGATGCGGCCGGGCATCTGCCTGTACGGCTCTTCTCCTTTCTCCGATCGCAGCGCCGAAGAGCTGGGGCTGCGTCCGGTCATGACGCTCGCTTCACGCATCATCGGGGTGCAGGACTGCGCGGCCGGCGCCTGCGTGGGTTATGGCCACCTGTTCACCGCGCAGGAGCCCACGCGCGTCGGTATCGTGGCTTGCGGCTACGCCGACGGTTATCCCCGTCACGCGGGAACGGGTACG
Organism: Alcaligenaceae bacterium; assembly: GCA_029268265.1. Classification (GTDB taxonomy): domain Bacteria; phylum Pseudomonadota; class Gammaproteobacteria; order Burkholderiales; family Burkholderiaceae_B; genus Yanghanlia. Next base: position 11,877 of record JAJUGH010000045.1, read on the forward strand.
CCCGTGACCGTGGCAGGGAAAAAGACCCGTTTGCTTGGCCGCGTTTCCATGGACATGCTGGCGGTCGACCTGACACCCATCCCCGAAGCGGGCATCGGTGCGCCCGTGGTCCTTTGGGGCGAAGGCGGACCTTCCGTCGACGACGTCGCGCAGGCAGCAGGCACGGTTGGCTACGAGCTCCTTTGCGCGCTGGCGCCGCGTGTTCCGCGGCACATCATCCCCGCCGCTGCACCGAATGAAACGGCTGCCGTGCTCGCCACGGGAACAGGAGAGAGACAGTGAAAGACAAGTGCGTGCTGGTCACCGGCGCAACCAAGGGCATAGGCTGGGCCGTGAGCCGTCGCCTGGCCGATATGGGCTGTCACGTGGTGGGCCTTGCCCGGCAAACGCAAGATATCGACTTTCCAGGCTATCTCTATGCTTGCGACCTGGCCAATGCGGGTGAGACGGAAGAGGTGCTCCGCGTTATCCGGGAGAAATATCCCGTTGACGGCATCGTGAATAACGTCGGTGCGCTCGACCACGCCTTGCTCGGTGAAATCGAACTCGCGCAACTCTACACCGCGTTTGACATCCATGTCAGGGTGGCGGTGCAGGTGACGCAGGCATTCGTGAGCGCCATGAAGGCGCGCCGCGATGGTCGCATCGTCAACGTCTGCGGCCACTTGGGACTGGGGTCCAGCGGCCACACCAGTTATGGTGCGGCCAAACAGGGGCTCATCGCCTGTACGCGCAGCTGGGCTCTGGAGCTTGCGCCGTACAACATCACCGTGAATGCAGTCTCACCCGGGCCTGTTGAAACCGAACCCTTCCGCGCCGCCCATCCCATTGGCAGCGAGCAGGAGCAACGGGTGCTATCAACCGTGCCCATGGGCCGCTTCGCCCGCCCCGAAGAGATCGCCTCGGCCGTCACCTTCTTCCTAAACGCCGAGGCGGCCTTCATTACGGGCCAGGTATTGGGCGTGGATGGCGGCTACAGCGTGCCGGGGAATCACTGAGACAGGAATGGCAAAGGCACGTAGCAGTTTTGTTTGTTCCGAATGCGGGGGCACGTCTCCGAAATGGCTGGGCAAGTGTCCGCATTGCGAAGCCTGGAACACCTTGACGGAGTCGGCGGCTCCAGCCGTGCCGGCACACCGGTTCGCACCGCTGGCGGGCAGCACCCCGGTACAGGAGCTGTCCGATATCGAGGCGCGGGAACTGCCGCGCCAACCGACCGGCATCGGCGAATTCGACCGGGTGCTCGGAGGCGGTCTGGTGCCGGGCTCCGTGGTGCTGATCGGCGGCGATCCCGGTATCGGAAAGTCCACGCTGCTGCTGCAGGCGCTCGTATCGCTCGCGCAAGTGGTGCCGGTTCTCTATGTCACCGGCGAAGAGTCCGCCGAGCAGGTGGCATTGCGGGCGCGCCGCCTGGATCTGCCAACGGAAGGCACGAAGCTGCTGGCGGAAATCCGGCTCGAGGCCATCATGGACGCGATCTCCGTCCAGAAGCCCTCGGTGGCGGTGATCGACTCCATCCAGACGCTGTACTCGAGTGAACTGAGCGCGGCGCCGGGGTCGGTATCGCAAGTACGAGAGTGCGCGGCGCAGCTTACACGCCTGGCCAAGCAGTCGGGCGTCACGCTGGTGTTCATCGGCCACGTCACCAAAGACGGCACGCTCGCCGGCCCGCGAGTGCTGGAGCATATCGTTGACACCGTGCTTTATTTCGAAGGCGACACTCACTCCTCTTACCGGCTGGTCCGCGCGTTCAAGAACCGCTTCGGCGCGGTCAATGAGCTTGGCGTCTTTGGAATGACTGATCGCGGGTTACGTGGTGTCAGCAATCCGTCTGCATTGTTTCTTTCCCAGCACGGCCAGAACGTTGCCGGGTCCTGCATCATGGCCACGCAGGAAGGCACGCGTCCGCTTTTGGTAGAGGTGCAGGCGCTCGTGGATACGGCGCATGTACCGAATCCGCGCCGCCTGACGGTCGGTCTCGAAGGCAC
>JAJUGH010000046.1 GCA_029268265.1 Alcaligenaceae bacterium
ATTCGGAATACCCAGTCGCTGCAGCACCTGGTGGTACAGACTATTGCCGCCGTACACGCGTACGTGACGGTCGTCGGCAAGCTGTATCACCAATAAGGGACCACAACCGCGAACACGCGGGCGGGCCGCTTCCAGGCGGGCCGCAGTATCGGCAATCAGGCGTTGCGCGGCGGCCTCTCGGCCCGTCGTCCTGCCTAGCACGCGAGTCATCTCCTCCATCGCCTGCCACGCATCAGACTCCGGATCGTATAGCGGCACGTTGCTTACCGGCCCGATACCCGCCAGGCGCTCTGCCATATTGGTAAACATCGGCGTGATCAGGACCAGGTCAGGTGCGATCCGGGCCATGAGCTCCATGGAAGGCTGGTTGCGCAGGCCCAGATCAATGGTGCCCGTCGGCAGGCGAGGCTCGCCCACCCAAGCGTGATAGTCGGGGATTTGCGCCACACCGACCGGCGGGTGGCCCAGTGCCACCAGGGTCTCCGCCAGGGTCCAATCCAGTGTGAGAGTACGCTGTGCCCTGGAGTCGGCGGGTAAGAGGCAGGCGCAAAGCGTCAGCAGGACGATCAGCAGCCGCATGGCTCAGTTCACCAGAGCGACCGGCGTGCCCAACACCGGATGGGCAACCATACTGACATCCACGCCGTATATGGCATGCAGGCGGGCCGGTGTCATGATGTCTGCCGGGGTGCCGGTGGCGATGACCCGGCCGCCGCGCAGAGCGGTGAGCCGGTCACAATAGCGGGCCGCCAGATTGATGTCATGCAGCACCAGCAGGATGCCTAGGCCCAGCTCTCGGCTCAGTTGGCGGATCAGTTCCAGCACTTCAATCTGGTGCGCGATGTCCAGCGCGGCCAGTGGCTCATCCAGCAGCAGGTAGCGGCTGTTTTGCGCCAGCAGCATGGCCAGCCACACCCGCTGGCGCTCGCCACCCGATAGGGTGTCGACACGCTGGTGCCGATAGGCCTGCGTCTGGGTCAGCGTCATCGCGCGTTCGACCTGCTCCCGGTCCTTGGCGCCGGCGCGACCCAGCAGCCCAAGCCAGGGATATCTGCCGAAACGGATCAGCTCCTGAACCGTCAGGTGTTCCGACGGCGGCAACTGCTGCGGCAGATAGGCGACCTGGCGGGCGAACAGCCGCCCGTTCCATTGCGAGATGGATCGACCATCAAAGCATGCCTGGCCGGCCGTCGGAATCAACTGCCCGGCCAGCAACTTCAGGAGCGTCGACTTGCCCGAGCCGTTATGCCCGATCAGACCATGGATGCCGGCGGCTTCGAAACGCAAGTCCGTGGGTTGCAGCAGCGTCTTTCCGTTGACGCGATAACAGGCTTCTTCAAGTTTGAACATGATGTGCCTTGCAATCAGTCCGGGGACAGCTTGCACACAGTTCGGTGCCTGGCAAAAGGTAGTACAGACAGCATATCCGCCGCATGCGCCGCGCGCCCACCGCGGCGTCCGGCAGGTAGCGCACCGGCCGCTGCAAAGGGTTGGGGCTGTCATCCGACAGCCGGGGCGCTTCCAGCAGAGCGTCGAATGCGTGTGCCACGTGCCCACAAGCGTCGGGATGAGTGCGCAGCTCCGTTACCAGGTACTCCAGCAGATTACCGAGATTGTTCCAGAACACTCGGGTCGAGACACCCGATACACCGGCCAACGAGTCAATGAGCGGCCGAGCCTGCCAGACGGTCAGCTCACAGGCCGCGCCTGGCGAGTCGGGATCGAACTCAGGCGCGCATTGCCGCCACGAAACCCCGCTGGTTTTGTTGCCGGGCGAAAGCTGTACGGCTTGCAGTTCGGGGGTGCAACGATGCAGCAGCAGCGCCGCGACGAAAGGCGGCAGCATGGCACTGAAATGCCACCGCGACCACAAGGAAGCGATGGCCCGGCGATCGCCACCCGGAAAACCTTCCGCGTGGGCGAAGCCGGCCAACAGGTTGGTCAGGGCATCGGCACGCTCCAGTTCAGCAACAGCCAGCCAGCCACCTTCTGCCCTATCCTCTTCCAACGTGGGTAGCCAGGGCGCCAGCGCCATGTCGCTTTGCAGCTTGCGGATCAGCTCGCCGGTGCGCATCAGAACCTGTAATTCATGCTGAGCGTGACGCTGCGCCCAGCACCGAAATAGCAGTATTCCAGGGAATTGCACGCGGCCACATGCCTCTTGTCGAAGACATTGTTCACATTCAGGCGCGCGATCAGACCATCTGCTCCCACGGCCTTGAAGTCATAACCCAGCGCCAGGTCGAACAGCGTGTAGGACGGCAAGGTGTGTGTGTTCGCTCGGTCAGACTGTATGCCGGCAACGTAGCGCACGCCAGCGGCCGTAGTCAGCCCCTGCAGACTTCCGGTGTGGTGATAGGACGCCCAAAGGTTCGCCATGTGCCTGGGCGCGTATACCGCGCGATTGCCTTCATTGCCGTCATCGCTACGGGTGTAGCGGATGTCATTGAAGGTGTAGCTGGCCTGCAAGCGCAATTGCTCCGTCACAAAGGCATTGGCCTCCAGCTCCACACCGCGCGAGCGGATTTCGCCCACGGCGCGGTAGGGATCTGTCGGCTGCTCCTTGGTAGCCACGTTCTTCTGTTTGATGTCGAATAGCGAAAGCGTGTAGATGCTTCGGCTGCCCACGGGCTGGTATTTCAGACCGGCCTCCCACTGGGAGCCTTCCATCGGTTTGAGCAAGTCACCCTGAGCGTCGACGAAGCTGGTCGGCGTGAAGGCAGTGGAGTAGCTGACGTAGAGCGAAAACCCGTTTTCGAACGCGTACAGGAGCGCGGCCCGCCCGCTGAACTGCTTGTCCTTCAGCGTGCTGGCGCCGCCCGTATCCAGATTGGTGCTTCGGATATCCACGTCATCGTAGCGGCCCCCCAGGGTAAGACGCCACTGTTTCCAGGACATGAGGTCCTGCACGTAAAACCCGGTCTGTTTAAGCTTGTGGCGTTCGCGCAAAGGGTCGTACATGGCGGTCGGCGAGGCACCGTAGACCGGATTGAAGGCGTCAATGGCGGGAAATTCGCCAGACGGCCAACTCACTTCGTTTTCGCGCCACTGATAGTCCAGGCCCGTGAGAAGCGTGTGCTCCACCGCGCCGGTATTGAAATTGAATTCCAGTTGATTATCGACGGCAAAGGCCTTCAGGTCCTCCTCGCTGCCCGAGTAGTAGCGATACAGCTGGGTGGGCGACGCCCAGCCAAAGGCATAGACCTGGTTGAGCGTCACGTCGGCCTTCAGGTATTGCGCGCTCTGGCGGAACGTCACGGCATCGCTGAAGTCATGCTCCAGCGTGTAGGCCAGCATGGTCTGGTTACGGCGGTACTTCTCGTAGTCGGGCTCACCTTCGAAGAGCGAGCGCGAGATCCGTCGCCCCTCGCGCGGCACCACAGTGCCCTCATAGGGCAAGCCGGAATGGTAGCCACCCTCGGGCTCGCGCTGTATGTAGGCCAGCACATCCAGCGTGGTGTCCGGCGATATCTTCCAGGTCAGCGAGGGCATCAGCGTATAGCGCTCTTCCTCGACGTGGTCGACGTGGGCGTCGGCGCGGCGGGCCTTGCCGTCCAGTCGCCAGGCGACTTTACCGTCTGCGGCTGTGTCATTGATGCCGAAAGCGGCGTAACGCTGGCGATTGTTGCCCACACCCACTTCAACTTCGCCGAAGGAGTCAAATTCGGGCCGTCGGGTCTGTAAGGCCACGATGCCGCCGGGGGAGGACTGACCATAGAGCACCGATGCCGGGCCGCGTACCACCTCGGCACTTTCCAGGAACCATGGATCGATGACCAGCGAACTGTGTGAATTGGGATCACCCAGAATTTTCAGGCCGTTCAAGTAAGTGTTGCCCACACTGCCGTCGGAAAAGCCGCGCAGCACCAGGTAGTCAAAGCGGTTGCTCGCCCCGACCTGGCCACTGAAAACCCCCGACGTGTAGGCGGTGGCGCGCTGAACACTGACCGCGCCCATCTCCCTCATCTGCTCCTGGGTGATTACCGAGACCGACTGCGGCGTTTCCACGATCGGGGTCAGCAGCTTGGTCGCACTCCGCTGGGCCTGCACTTTGATCGCGTCTAGCGCCTGAGCACCGGCTTCGCCCTCGGCTTGCTGGGCGTGTGATACATGGCTCGCGCCGAGAGCCATCAGTGCGATGGCCAGGGATAAGGGGGTTCTACGGAGCATGGTCATAATCGAGATTTCGGAAGGAATACCGCACGACTGAGAACCATTATTATTAGCATTTACGCCTTTGACGGGATATGCGGATCGATGAGTCTTATATGCATTCTGACGAGACCCGTCGGATTTCATCCCAAGACGCTGGGCGCCTTGCCATATCGTTTACGGAATGCCGTACTGAAATTGGTGGTGTGCCGATAGCCGCTCAGGTGGGCAGCCTGCTGCACAGAATATCCCTGCAGCAGGTATTGCCGCGCCAGATCGAGGCGACGTTCGCGCAGGTAACTGCAAACAGGGACACCGAACATCTCCCGGAACTTGCTGCGGAAGCTGCTGATGCTCATGGCAGCCTGATCGGCGAGCTGCTGCACCGAATAGTCCACATTGGGCGCCTGATCGAGCTGACGACGTATTTTTTCCAGACGGCTGCGTTCCCCCGGCGACAACGCTGGCACCCGGACCGGCGCGTCACCAAGGCCGTAAGCGAGCAATTGCAGCGCCATCCCTTCCAGCAATAGACGTTGTTGCGGGTAGTGCAGAGCCGGCAGCGTTTGCCAATGCCGCAAGGACTGGTACAGGTGGTCGGGAAGCCGCCAAAGGCGGGCGTAGGGTTCCGCTGGCAGGGCCAGGTTATCGACCAATCCGGACAGGGCCGCTGGCTGGCCGCCGGGATGGCCGTTCAGCGCCAGCGTCAGCGTCTTCAGAGATTGATTGGGCGCATGGACGGCATGCAGGGCGCCAGGTATGCCCAGGTGAGTGGTGACCGCCATACCGGACTGGGCCAGATGGCGTTCCCCGGCAGTCGTGAGCTGAACGCAGCCTTCCAGCACCACCAGAAGGAAGAACGCCGTATCTCGGGTGGAAACGGCTTCGTAGGGCCGCAAGACTTCCAGGGAGGAGTGGGTCAGATTCAAACCGCAGGACAGCGGCAGCTCCTCGACCCGGCCACGCAGAATGACCTGAGAGCCCGGTCGGCGCGCATGGGTGGGGAATCGATAGTCAATGCCGTAGCGATCGCCAAAATCCAGAAGGTCGGCGGCAGTCAGGTTCTGCGGGGATGCTCGGGGCGTGAAGGTCTCCATCGGCATAGATCGCGATTACAAGTAAATGATAACCGAAATCATTATCAAGTAGACAGCCCACGAATCGTCTCTACGCAGCGAAGCGACCTGGCGTGCACCCGAAGAACTGCCTGAAGGACGCGATGAAGGAAGAAGTGGATTCGTACCCACAGGCCAAGGCAACATCGGTCACCGAGTCACCACGCTCAAGCAACGGCAGTGCGGCCAGCAGGCGGGCCCGCAGGCGCCATTGCCTCATGCTCAGCCCCGTGTGGCGCAGGAAGAGGCGCTCGAGTGTGCGCGCCGATACCCCCATGGATTCGCTCCATTCCTGCGCCCGCAGACCTTGATGTGGCGATGCGAGGATATCGGTACAGATGCGGCGCAGGCCCGGGTCAGAAGGCCAAGGCAGTGAGAAGGCTTCGCGCGGCGCGGCCGCCACCATGTCCAGCATCACCTGCACCAACCGGCCTTCCGCCCCGCTTTCATCGTATTCCGCGGGGAGGCCGGAGAAGTGGCGGATCATCTCTCGCAGCAGATCCGAGACGGCCAGCACCTGGCAGGCGTCATCCGCGACCGGCAGCGCCCCGGTATCGATATACAGACTGCGCATTTCGGTTCCGGGTGTGTTCACCACGGTGTGCCGCAGGCCGGCCGGCACCAGAATCGCCCACTGCGGCGGCGCCATGAACAGGCCTTGATTGGTACGAATCTGCAACACGCCACGGCTGGCATACGAAAGCTGCAGCCAGGGATGACTATGCGCCCGTGTGGTCGTGCGTTGGGGGATGTCTTCGACCCGGGCGTAGACAGGCCGCGGCAGACCGTCCAGTTCCGGAACCGGCCGCCGGTCCAGACTACGGGCTCGTGTCGTTTCGGCGATATTCATTGGATTTATGTCGTTAGCACGCTTGAGCCAAGCATACTAGAGTATCCGCTTTCACGAACATCGGACCCTACTCCATCATGAAGCGGCCGCGTTTCTTACCAGACAACTTCACCCTGATTCTCATCGGCCTGGTCGTGCTCGCCACGGTATTACCGGTGGAAGGCGATGCCGCGCGCGCCGCCGACCTGCTCACCAACCTGGCCATTGGCCTGCTCTTCTTCCTGCATGGCGCCAAACTGCCCACGCAGGCCGTGGTCGCTGGTCTGGCACATTGGCGCCTGCATGGCTTGGTGTTCGCCTGCACCTTTCTGCTCTTTCCGGCGCTAGGCCTGGCACTCCGCCCGGTGATTGAGCCGGCGATCGGGCCGGATCTGTACAAGGGCATGCTGTTCCTGTGCGCGCTGCCGGCCACCGTGCAGTCGGCGATCGCCTTCACCTCCATGGCCCGGGGCAACGTGGCCGCCGCCATCTGTTCGGCGGCGACATCGAGCCTTATCGGCATCTTCATTACGCCCGTGCTGGTCCTGATGATGCTGGGAGCCGCCGTGCAGAGCATGCCGCTGGGCGAGGCCATCGGCAACATCACGCTGCAGCTGCTCGTTCCTTTCGTGGCAGGCCAAATTGCCCGGCGCTGGATCGGCGGATGGGTCGACAAGAACAAGGCCTGGCTCAAGTATGTGGATCAGACCTCGATTTACCTGGTGATCTACACCGCGTTCAGCCGCGCAGTGGTGGAAGGCATCTGGAATACGCTGCCGGTGTGGCAACTGGTCAGCCTCACGGTCGTCTGCTGCTTGTTCCTTGCACTCATCCTGTTTATCGTGAACGTGCTTGCGCGGCTCCTGAATTTCAGCATCGAAGACCGCATCACCATCCTGTTTGCCGGCTCCAAGAAGAGCCTGGCCGCCGGGGTGCCCATGGCCCAGGTGCTGTTCGCCGGGGCATCCATGGGCACGCTGTTGCTGCCGCTGATGTTGTTTCACCAGATACAGTTGATGGTGTGCGCGGTCCTGGCAAAGCGCTATGCGCGCCGTCCGGAAATCGAAGCGCCCGCCGTCGCGGAACCCGCCTGAGCGCGGCCCCCACCGTCACCCTTGTTGCAACTCCACGGGAAGATAACCATGACCAGCTTTACCACTCGCCCGGAAATCACCGGCACCTTCGGCGTCGCCTCCTCCACCCACTGGCTGGCCTCGCAAACCGCCATGAGCGTGCTTGAGCGCGGCGGCAACGCCTTTGATGCGGCGGCCGCAGGCGGATTCGTGCTGCAAGTGGTCGAGCCGCACCTGAATGGCGCGGGCGGTGACGCCCCCATCCTGGTGTGGAGCGAGAAGGAGCGAAAGATGCGCTCGGTCTGCGGCCAGGGACCGGCGCCTGCCGAGGCATCGGTCGAAGCCTTCCGTAAACTGGGTCTGGAACAAGTGCCCGGAATCGGCCTGCTGCCCGCCACGGTGCCCGGCGCGTTCGGCGCCTGGGCCACCATGCTGCGCGACTACGGCACCTGGTCGCTTGCCGACGTACTGGCGCCTGCCATCGACTACGCGCGTAACGGCTTCCCATTTGTCGCCCGCGGTGTGCAGGCCGTGTACGCCGTGAAGGACCTCTTCCTGGAACACTGGACCAGCTCGGCAGACGTCTGGCTGCCCGGCGGCAAGCTGCCGCGCCCGGGTGCCCTCTTCCGTCTTCCCAAACTGGCCGACACCTATGAACGCGTCGTGCGTACCGCAGAAGCCGAAGGCGGCTCGCGCACGGAAGTCATCGATGCGGCACTGCGCTGCTGGTATCAGGGCTTTGTCGCGAAGGAAATCGACGCCTTCTACCGTAACGAGGCGGTGCGCGACAGCTCGGGCGAGGACCACCATGGCCTGCTGCGCTTCGAAGATATGGAGAACTGGACCGCAGAAATCGAAGATGCGCTGACCCTGGATTTCGGCCGCTATACCGTGGGCAAGTGCGGCTTCTGGAGCCAGGGCCCGGTCTTCCTGCAGCAGCTGGGCATGCTGCGCCATGCCGGCCTGGAGAACCACGCTCCGCACACCGCCGGTTTCGTCCACCGCGTCACCGAGGCAGCCAAACTCGCGATGGCGGATCGCCTCGCCTGGTACGGCGATGCGCCCGACGCAAACCGCAAGGCGCAGATGGCACTGCTGAGCGACGAATACCTGCGCGAGCGCTGGAAGCTGGTGGGTGATCGCGCCTCGACCGAGTTCCGCCCCGGCAATCCCCTGGGCCTGGATCCGCGCCTGCCGGATCTTGGCGTTTCGGAACGTACCCTGCGCACCGCAGACACCCGTTTCGGCATCGGTGAACCGACCTTCGCGTCGCTGCCGCCGGTACAGGAATGGGCCGAGAAGGAAATCTTCGTAGGCGACACCTGCCATATCGACATCATCGACCGCGAAGGGAATATGGTTTCGGCCACGCCGTCGGGCGGCTGGCTCTCTTCCAGCCCGGCCATCCCGGCACTGGGCTTTGCCATCAGTACGCGCCTGCAGATGACCTGGATGGACGAAGGCCTGCCCAATACCGTGACACCGCGCGTACGGCCCTGCACCACGCTGTCGCCTTCGATGGCGCTGCGTGACGGCCAGCCCTACATGGCCTTCGGCACCCCCGGCGGTGACCAGCAGGACCAGTGGTCGCTGGCCTTCTTCCTGCGGCACGCCGTCCACGGCATGAATCTGCAGGAAGCGATCGATGCGCCGGCCTGGCACGTGGACCACTTCCCCGCATCGTTCTGGCCGCGCAAGACCACGCTCAACCGCCTGTCGATCGAATCGCGCTTCTCGGAGGAAACCATCGAAGCGTTGCGCGCCGCGGGCCACGAGATCAAGCTGGGTGACCCATGGTCGGAAAGCCGCATGGCTGCCTGCAGCCGCAGCAATGACGCCGAAGGCCGGATGATCCTGAAGGCCGGCTCCAATCCGCGTGGCATGCAGGGCTACGCCGTCGGCCGCTGAGGAACACACATGAAACGTATCCTTCGTCGACTGATCGGCTCCATTGCAGTTGCGGCTGTCTGCGTGGGAGCGCCCGCGCACGCAGCTTTTCCCGAGCGGCCCATTACCCTGATCGTTCCGTGGGCCGCAGGCGGCTCCACTGACATCCTGGCCCGCGCGCTGGGCGAGAAACTCTCGCAAGCGCTCGGCCAACCCGTGGTGGTGGAAAACCGTGCGGGGGCATCGGGCAACATCGGCAGCAATGTGGTGGCGCGTGCCAAGCCTGACGGGCATACCCTTCTGGTGGGATCCATGAGCACACACGCCATGAATCCCTTCCTCATGCCCAGCATGCCGTTCGAAGGCGTGGACGACTTCACCCCGATTGCGTTGCTGGCCAACGTCATCAACACGGTGGTGGTTCATCCCTCGTTGCCCGTGCACAGCGTGCCCGAACTGATCGGGTATGCGAATAAGCACCCGGGCGAGCTGATTTACGCCAGTGCCGGTGTCGGTTCCACCAACCACCTGAGCGCCGTGCTGTTTGAAAAGGCGGCAAATGTGGAGATGCTGCACGTGCCGTACAAGGGTGGCGCGCCCGCCGTGCTCGACACGGTGGCGAATCAGACACAGGTGCTCTTCTCGGCCGGCACCCAGACGCTGCCGCACGTCAATACCGGCAAGTTGCGTCTGCTCGCGGTGACGGAGCCTGAGCGCAGTGCGCTGATGCCCGACGTGCCCACTGTGGGTGAAACCCTGCCCGGCTACCAGCTTGCCGTGTGGTATGGTCTTTTCGGCCCGGCCGGCATGCCCGCCGACCTCGTGCAACGGCTCAATGAGCTCACCAACGAGATCATGTCGATGCCCGAGGTCCGCACCCGCATGGAAGGCATGGGTGTGGAAGTCATTACCGAAACGCCCGAGCGATTCGCCGAGGTATTGAAGACCGATTACGAGCACTACGGCAAAATCATCCGTGAGCTCGGAATCACCTATGAATGAGTCTCACCCGCTACCCGTAACCTGATAGGACAATGTCGATGAGCCTTTCCCCTTTTCATCTGGCCATTCCCGTGCATGACCTGGCCGCCGCCCGCCGCTTCTATGGTGAAGTGTTCGGCCTGCCGGAAGGCCGCTCCAGCGAGCAATGGGTCGATTTCGATTTCTACGGCCACCAGCTCGTGATTCATGAGCACCCCAAGATGCCCTATCAGGAAGGCGCGGGCACCAATGCGGTGGACGGTCACGATGTGCCGGTGCCGCACTTCGGCATCGTCCTGGGTTGGGAGCAGTGGGAAGCGCTTGCCGAGCGACTGAAGTCCTTTGGCACCAAGTTCGTGATCGAACCCTATGTGCGCTTCAAGGGCCAGGTCGGTGAACAGGCCACGATGTTCCTGCTGGATCCCTGTGGCAACGCCCTGGAATTCAAGGCGTTCAAGGACATGAGTCAGCTGTTCGCGAAGTAACAGCGCCAGTTATGAAATCCCGGCTTCGATGGCGCGGCCAGCGTCAACGAAGCCGATTACAGCCGCAGCGGCGGCCGTTGCCGCGCTCAGTCGCCCCGGTTTGCGTAAGCAGTTTCCACCTGCGGCCCTGGCGCTCAGCCGCCCCGGTTCGCGTAAGCGGTCTCCTCATCCTCGTGGGAAATGGCTTCTGTCATCGCTTCAGACAGATGCCGGCTCAACCCATCCACGGCTTCCTCGGTCCACCCTTCGGGCTGCGTCACCAGCATCCATCCCCTTACGTAGTGCTCCGGCGCGTACACGTGCCCGTAGCCGATCGGCGTCGTACCCGCCAGCAACATGTCGAGCGCGAGTTGCAGCATGGTCACGACGGGATACCAGCGCAGCTCGGGTGATACGTCATGCCCGCGTGGCGCGGCCATCCAGGCAGGCGGCCGATAGAACCCCATGGGGTCGAAGAAGGTCACCGGGTCGCTTGCATATTGCAGATAGACCACCCGTATCGGTCCCCAGGGAGCGTCATCCGGCACAGGCGAGCCGTGCTGATTCATGTAGCGGATCAGCGAACCATCATGGAATTCAGGCAGCCATGCCGGCGAACCCTCATTGCGGTTCATGGTGATCGCGTTCCACAAGCCATTTCGAAACGTCGGACCGCTCCACAGCGCACCCTGGATCGGGTCCGCGATCATCTCGAACAGCTGCGCGGAGCGTTCGGAATTGTAGGAACCCAGGCTCAATCCATGGAGATAAAGCCGCGGGCGTTCATCCTTCGGCAGCTGCGTCCAGTATTCATACACCTCGGTGAAGAGCGCACGCGCGACATCACCGCCGTACTCGGGCTGCACGATCAGAGACAAGGGGCTGGAAAGATAGGAATACTGCACCGCCACGCTGGCAACATCGCCGTGATGCAGGTATTCCAACGCATCCATTGCCGCCGGGTCGACCCACCCCGTGCCCGTAGGCGTAATCACCACCAGGATGGAACGGTCAAAAGCGCCTGTACGAACGAGTTCGCGCAACGCCAGGCGCGCGCGTTCTTCCGGCGTCTCGGCGCTGCGCATCCCCACATAGACCCGTATGGGTTCCATCGCGTCGCGGCCTGTCATTGCAGCAATGTCCGCCGCAGTCGGACCCGATGCCAGAAACTCCCGCCCGGCGCGACCGAGCTCCTTCCAATCAAGAAACGACGCTTCGGCCCCACTGCGCAATGGTGAGTGCGGCCGGGGGCTGGTGGGCTCGATCAGCGCGTCGCGCTGTCGATAGGATGAGTCCAGAAGGTACAGCGCGCCACGAAAGAACACGCCACTGGCAAGTGACCAGAACAGGGTCGCCGCCACGGCGATCCCCAACACATTGGCGACGCGCCGCGGTAGATACCGACGCGTAGACGAAGAGACCCGCGCCGACACATGGCCGAACAATCGCGCCAATGCAAGCAATAGCGCGAACGCCAGGATGGCGATCAGGCAGACTTTGAAGGGATGCGCGCTGTCCACCGGCTCCAGATTCATGACGGAACGGATGGAGTTCTGCCATTCCGCGGCACGCCAGAGAAACAATGCGGCGACCACCAGGCAAGCGCTCAATAGCGCCATATTCACCGCGCGAAGCATGCGGTCGCCTGGCTCGGGCAGCTCCATGTAAGCCCATAGCCAGCGCCACAGCACACCCAGGCCATAGCCGGCCGCGAAGCTGATTCCCGCAAGCAGCCCCTGCATCACGTAAGTGCGGGGCACCAGGGTGGGCGTGAGCGACGCCGCGAAAAACAGCGTGCCCAGCAACAATCCAACACCCGACAGCTGCCCGGGAAACCTTCGCAGTCCCAGATAAATGCGTCCGTCGATTCCCGTTCGTGCCTGTATCATGATTGCGCCTGTCTTCCGCCGGATGCAAGGCTGACAGGCAGCATTATGTCGGATACCGTCTTTCTCATGCAGCCCCTTTCATGCATCACTACCTGCTGACCGCCCGGCTTGCGCTGGCCGCGCATGCCGCCGTCGCCGTCATGGCATATCCTTCGCCGGCCACGGCTCAGCCCCAGGCCACGGCACAGGATTGCGTCGTCCTGCTGCATGGGCTGGCGCGTACCGAAGCGTCCTTCCTGGTGCTGGAAGAAGTGTTGGAAGCCAATGACTTCAAAGTCGTGAACGAGACCTACCCCTCGACCCGTGCGCCCATCGAAGAGCTGGTTCGGCATGTGGGTCAGGCCGCCGAGCCCTGTGCCGACAGCCCGCGATTGAACTTCGTGACGCACTCCATGGGAGGCATCGTGCTGCGGGCATGGCTGAAGCACCATCGGCCGGACAACCTGGGGCGCGTCGTCATGCTGGCGCCGCCGAATCAGGGGTCCGAGCTCGTAGACGCCTATGGTGCGACCAAGCTGTTTGAACTGGTGAACGGGCCTGCGGGGCGCCAGCTGGGCACCGGCTCCGACAGCACGCCAAAGAAGCTGGGACATGCCGATTTCGAACTGGGAATCATTGCGGGCGATATCGCCTCGAACCCGATCATGTCTTCGGTATTCACCGGCCCCAATGACGGCAAGGTATCCGTGGAAAGCACCCGTTTGCCCGGGATGGCCGACCATATCGTGGTGCACGCGGGCCACACCTTCATCATGAACAACCCATTGGTCATCGCTCAGGTGCTGCATTTTCTGGAAAAGGGGCGGTTCGATCACGAAATGAGCCTGCCCGAAGTACTGGGACAGGCCCTGGAACCTTAGTTGCCACAGCGGCTCACGGCGGGATCGCCGCCGTGGCCGAAACGCAGCGAAAAGCAGCTTGCCTTGCCGCGCGCTCAGTGCAGCAAACTGCGCAGCACGTATTGCATGATGCCGCCATGCCGGAAGTAAGCCGCCTCGCTGGGTGTATCGATGCGAAGGAGTACCTCGAACTCGGTGCTGTCTGCCTTCACCTTCACGGTACGCACGTTATCGGCATCATTGAGCGCCGTGACGCCGATGATGTCGAAGACCTCCTCGCCCGTGAGGCCCAGCGTTTCAGCGTTCTGCCCTTCCATGTACTGCAAGGGGAGCACACCCATGCCCAGCAGGTTGGATCGGTGGATACGCTCGAACGATTCGGCAATGACGGCCCGCACTCCCAGCAGCACCGTGCCTTTCGCCGCCCAGTCGCGCGAGGACCCGGATCCGTACTCCTTACCAGCAAGAATCACCAGCGGGGTGGCAGTCTCCAGATAGTTGCGCGAGGCTTCGTAAATGGTGGAGACCGGTGCCCCTTCCTGGGTGAAGTCGCGGGTGTATCCGCCCTCGGTTCCCGGCGCAAGCTGGTTGCGCAAGCGTACGTTG
>JAJUGH010000047.1 GCA_029268265.1 Alcaligenaceae bacterium
AGGCCGACGCCACGGCCCGTATTGCGGCCGGGGTGCCGACACGAGCCGCTAGTTCGGCATAGCTGACGGTTGTGCCGGCCGGTATCGCCCGCAGCGCCTGCCAGACCCGTTCCTGAAAAGCGGTGCCCCGAATATCCAGGGGCAAGTCGAAGCCCAGTGCAGGAGCTTCGACCAGGCCCACCACCTTCGCGACCCGTTCCTCGAACTGCGCATCACCGCCCATCAGGTGGGCCTTCGGGAAACGCTTTTGCAAGTCTTGCAGCAGGAGCTCCGGGTCATCGCCCATCAAAATCGCGCAAATGCCGCGAGCGCTTTCGGCCACCAGGATGGCGCCAAGCGAGCATTGGCCGATCGCGAAGCGAACTTCGGCGCCTGAACCGCCAGCACGGTATTCGCGTGCGCGCATGCCAAGCACCCGTTCAGACTGCTCATAAAAGCGGCTGCTGGCGTTGTAGCCCGATTCGTAGATTGCATCAGTGACTGCACGCTCGCCCGTAGACAGCGCATTACGCAGCCTGCTTGCGCGCACTCCAGCGGCGTAGGCTCGCGGCGTCAGTCCGGTTTCGGCGACAAATGCGCGATGCAATTGCCATGGGCTGAGCCCCGCTTCCGAGGCCAGCTCTTTCAGCGTCGGTGGCGATTCGGCGGCCTCGATGCGCCGGCAAGCCTGTGCGACCAGCTCGGGGCGGGAAAGGCGCGCGGTGCCATTCGCGGCGGAGGTGACGCGTTCGGCGCGCCTGCTGACCGCCGCATTGCTCGCCTGGCCGGTGTCGGGGGCGGTAATCGTGGCGGCGTCGATCTGAGCGGCGGGCATTTCAAGTGGTTGAGACATGTTGCGCTCCGGATTCGTGGTGCTTTCCCGAAGAATAGACAAGGACTTCAAGTCGCACACTCCGAATCTTGCAAGGTCTGCCGCCTCAGCCAGCCTTGCGGAAAGTGAAATTGATCCGCTGCTCGCCCAACAACCCATGCGCGGGACCTTTGAGCGGCATGATGCCATGGTAGCGCAGCCGATCGGGTCCGCCCCACACCACGACGTCGCCATGGTGAAGTTCCAGCCGGGCCGCGCGGTCACTCCGTTCCAATCCTCCAAAAAGAAAGGTGGCGCTCATGCCGAGCGACACGGAAACGATGGGGGCAGAGAAATCGCGCTCGTTTCGGTCCTGGTGGAGGCTTAGCCTTGATCCCGGGAGATAGCGGTTCACCAGACAGGCGTCCGGCATGAAATCCGGATAGCCGGCCTTACTGGCCGCAGTCTGAGCGAGGCGCAGGAAGCTGGGCGGCATGTCGGGCCATGACTTTTCTGTGATCGGGTCAATCCGCGTATAGCGATACCCGCGCCTGTCCGACCACCAACCCAATTCGCCGCAATTGGTGAGCGCCACTGACATCGTATAGCCGCCGGGCGTGACCATGTTCCTGAACGGCGAGCAGGCTTCGATGGCTGATATCGCCGGCAACAGTTCGTCGATGAAGGGCAGGGCATGGGCACGCAACACCACGGCGCCTGGGCCTAGGGTCACCGGCTGGTCCTGCTCTTGATGGCTGAAGAGATCGGCGGGGGTCATGGGTTTGGGGTCAGCTAAGAACGAGGCGGCGCGTTGCCTTGGTTCAGGTTAGCAGGAGGCGACGCGCCCCCCGCGCTTCAGCGATGGGCGGCGGTCGTCGCCTCCGGGTTCTGCGGCGTATAGCGCCAGTTTACGGCCTATGGCCATGCCTGGCGCGGCCGGAAGAGCGAAGTTTTGCGGCTTGTGCGGAGAGACGAGTTCGTCCGTTTCGGCATTCGCGAATTGGCGGTCGCGCGGGGCGTCGGCACACTGCTTCCATCAACGGAGGCGCATATGGAACGGAACCGGCGGGGCGGCCGACAGCGCGGCCAGGGCATGACCGAATACATCATCGTGGTGGCATTGGTGGCGGTGGCCGCCATTGCTGTCTACCAGCTGTTCGGGCAGGTGGTTCGATCTCAAACTGCCGCCATGGCCCGTGAACTGGCGGGCGAAGACGGCTCTGAGCAATCCGCAATGGCGCAGGCAGCGGCCGAAGCCGCTGCCGGTCAGACGGCCGCTCGCACATTGAAATCTTTCACCGGCAACGCGGGCGTAGGGCAATGAGCTCGCATCCGCGCCCGAGCGCCAGCTGCGTCGCGTACGGCCATGAGGGTCTGCAGTACGGCCATTCTCAGCAGGGGCAGGTGCTCGTTCTTGGCATGGTGCTCGCCGCCGCCGTCACGCTCGCCTTCGTGCACTACTTCGACGCCGGCATGGCCGTGGCGGAGAGGGCACGACAAGACCACGCCGTGGACGCCGCCGCCTATAGCGGTGCGTTGGTCCAGGCGCGTGCCATAAATATGCTGTCATACATCAACCGGGCACATGCGGCGCATCAGGTGGCAATGGCCCACCTCGTGACGTTGGGTGCCTGGGCGCATTTTGCCGGTACGGAAGGCTCGCGTGCAGCAAGGGGCAATCCACCGGCATATGTCATCGCCATGCATTTCGGGGCAGATCACGGCGCGGCGTACCAGGCGGCATTGAAAGCGACAGGCCTCGAGAGTCATGCGGCAGAGCATGGCATGCTTGCCTCGGCCTATGCCCAGCATGACAGCGCGACACGGTCGGTGCTCGCTGGCGCGTCATCGCAGATCGTCGCCGGCTTGAGCGCTGCCCGGGACAGCGCCATACGGCAGGTGCTTGCCGCCAACTATCCCGGCGAAGATGGCGTCCATGTCGATATCGTGGATGACGATTTTCCACGGTTCCTAAGCGCGTACGCCGGCAATCCCCGCATGCGGCCATTTATTGGCGAGCTGACCTCTCTTTACCGTTTCCTTGACCCGCGTGATCACCTGCGTCGCAGCCCCTTGCCGGTGTCGTCCCGATGCCCATCCTTGAGACACGAATTGCGCCGACGTGGTGTGACCGTGCTCGGCGAAGACGGGCGATGGCAAGCCGTCGACACCCAGTCCTATCACTCCTTGCGCTCGAATCGCTGGATCGGTTGCTACTACCGTGAGTACGCGATGGGTTGGGGTTGGGTGCCGCCGCGGGATTCGGTACTGATCGACATGCCTCATGTCGACGATGCGCCCACTGACTTTGCCGAGCAGGATTTCTGGCGCTGGGTACGGGAGGCCACGAGCTGGGACATTCTGGGCGGAAACGCCAATCCGTTGGCCAATTCATGGGCACATGCACAACGAAGGAACTGGGCCGGAGGAGGCTTAGCCAACTTTCACGATCTGTCCGCGCCCGGCGCGCGAGCCGCTACAGGTTTCAGGGTCATCTTGAAGCGCCCCGGGCGAGACGGACTGTCATACCGCTCACAGGGGTCGGCCGAGACCTACTTCAGACGCCCTCACGCGCGGAATGACCATCGCAAAGAGCTGCCGAATGCGTTCCATCCCTATTGGCAGGCGCGGCTACGCGCGACGCCCGTTACGGGAGAGCACCCATGAGCACACCCTCGCAATGTGGCCAGGCCTTGGTGGAATCCTTGGTCATGCTGCCAGTGCTTGCAGTCCTCTGGGTCGCCATCCACTGGCTGGCTCACTACCAGGATATGGCCTTGTCGGCCACCCACGCGAGCCGGTTTGCCGCTTTCCAGGCGGCCCGTCAGGTCGATCCGGTATCGGCTGGCGTGCAAGACGTTTACCAGCCCGATGCGGCAGCTGCCATTGGCTTGTACTTCTCGGGTGTAGCCCACAAGTGGACGGATCGGCGCGGTGTCCGACAGCTCGAAGCGGAGAAGGACGTCAACATTACCTGGTCACGCGCGCAGACGCTATCAGCTCAGGGGCAACCCGGTTCCATCTCGAGTCACGCCAGCCGATTGCGACGCGAATGGTCTCTAGAGGATGCCGGAATATTGCAGGCCCGCGTCCACCTGAGTGGGATAGGGCGTACCACGGTCGATCATCCGCTTACAGAAGGGCCCATCGGGCTGCACTTCTTCGATTCCGGGTATCCGCAGCTGAT
Organism: Alcaligenaceae bacterium; assembly: GCA_029268265.1. Classification (GTDB taxonomy): domain Bacteria; phylum Pseudomonadota; class Gammaproteobacteria; order Burkholderiales; family Burkholderiaceae_B; genus Yanghanlia. The sequence goes on from JAJUGH010000047.1 coordinate 3,978, forward strand.
GCGCAGCATCAGCATCCTCACTCACTCGGGCCACGTATCCACCGATCAGGCTGTGCAACGGCAGGTTGCCGCGTCGCAGCTTGCGTGGGCATCACCATATGCCGCGTCTCGCGCGGCTGCGCAAGAAATCATGTCCCGCGCTGATGGTGTAGATGGCGGATGGGGCCGTGCCGCTCCAAGTCTGGACTGGCTGGAGCCATGGGATGGGCGGGTACCCGGCCACCTCATTCAGGAATACCAAGGAGGCTGAGATGAAACCCGAAGAGGTCGCTATAAAACCGATGCCGCTTCGCCTGCATGGTCGCCGCTTTTCCAACGTCTTGCAGCCAACACTGGCGTTATGCGTCGCCATGCTGGCGGTTACTGTGCCGCGGACAAGTATTGCCAGTGTCGACTGGCATGACGAGTGGAATGTACGGATGCGCGGCCATGCCGTTTCCGTGCGGGAGTTCACGAGTCGCCGATCTGTTGAAGAGGCTGTCCGCGAAATCGCGAGTTCGGGCAGGTATGAGCGCTATCTGGTCGCGGATGGCCGGGTTCTATTGTCCGGCGTGAGTAGTGGGCGGCATTGGTTGGCACAGGTTCAGGGTCATCCGGGCGGGGCAAGTGGATACGTGTCGGCTCTGTATTTCGACCCGGCACAAGCGCCGGCTGTGGCGCGTGCTCCAACGTCGGCCGGCCATGCCGTCACCGATGCTTCGGAACGCAATAGCGAGCGGCCAACCGAATCCTTCCAAATTGCGGTCCACACCGCGGTCACGCAACGGTATGAGTTTGGAGAGGGCGCCGTGGTGTCAATGGCGCCGGTGGGCGGGAACGCCACATCCGTGATCGTCTCGGGTATGGAGCCCTGATATGCGTCTGCGATTCCGTATCCCATCGGTTCAGCGGCTGCGGAACTCGGGCCGCCCCGCGATCGTGCTCGGCCTTGCGGTCGCCGCTGGGCTTGTCGCAGCCTGGTCCGCGCGCCAGCACATACATGGGCATGTCTTGCGACTCGAAGCCGACGCACGCACCCCTGTCGTCAGTCGGGTAGTGGCGGCGCAAGACCTGCCCGCCGGCACACGTCTTTCCGCCGAACATATGGCCGCACGCGAGTTTCCTGTCGGCCTGGTACCGAGCGACAGTGTTGACGTCGCCCACCATGCAAGCTTGACCGGCACGGTATTGCGCAGCCCCTTGCGGGCGGGCGATCTCATTCTTCCGGTGCATGGCAGCGTCAGTGAACAGCCCGCGTTTTCCAGCCATTTGGGCGAAGGCCGCCGGGCCATCACCATGCCGGTGGATGCCATCAATTCCGTCTCGGGACTTTTGCAGCCCGGTGATCTGATAGATCTGTATGTCTCGTTTGAATATCAGCGTCGCCGTATCACGGCTCCCCTGCTGCAAGGTGTACTGGTGTTGGCCACGGGCACACAGACCCAGACCCCAGCTTCCACCGCCGCCGGTGTCGGTCCTGCGTATTCGACTGTCACCCTGGACACTTCGCCAGAAGATGCTGTCAAGCTTGTGGCCGCTCGCCAAAGCGGGACCATTACGGCGGTTCTGCGCCGGCCCGACGATGATGAGCCCACACGAAAAGCGGTTCGAGGTGATCTGGCCAGCTTGATCGGTGTCGCAAATCCGCCGCCTCGGGGTTCGGCACGCGCGCCGGTTTTGTACGGAAATCAACGTGCGCGTAGCGTCCCTCGGTTGGCGCCTGCCGCACCCCAAGTTCGCAATCCGTCCGGGCTCTTCGAGCTGCCGAATGAGCAGAAGCTGGCTTGCGCGGGAGGTATCGCCGAGCCGCATGCCGGTGCCTTCGGCTCTCTTGCTCCGATGTTCGAAACCGTCCCCCCAGCGGCTGACGCGACCGATATGGCGCTTACGGAGCAATCGGAATGAGGCTGGCTTGGCATCTCGCCTGTCCAATGCTGTGGTTTGTCTTGCTCATCCCGAGCGAGGCACTCGGCGAGACGCCGGTACGTATGCAGGTTGGCGAAGTCAGGGTGCTTGCCATCCCGGAGGTCGCTCGCGTGGCGGTGGGCGACGGTCATGTCCTGAATGCGGTCACGACGGACGAAAAGGAAGTGATTCTGTTTGCCCGCAACGAAGGCTCTAGTGCGCTACAGATCTGGTCTGCCGATGGCTCACGGCAGCGCTTCGATGTCGAAGTCGCCCCGGAAGGTGCCCGGCGTACTGAACAGGAGTTGCGCGATGTCCTGGCCCGTATTCCCGGCGTCCAGTTGTCGACGGTCGGGGACAAACTGCTGGTCGAAGGCAACGGTCTCTCCGATGACGACCTCCTTCGCATCGACGAGCTCGCGCAGCGCTATCCTCAGCTGCTGAACTTTACCGGCCGAGTCGGCTGGGACAGCATGGTGTTGCTGGACGTGCAGGTGCTCGAATTGCCGCGCAGCCTCATTCGCGAGCTTGGCATACGCTGGCAGTCACCTGCGGCCGGAGGACTGAATGTGGCGGTTGCATGGGACGGCGGTAGTCGACGCCTCGTTGACCGTCCCGGCGAAAACGTGGTCCCTGTGCCGTTTCCGGCCCGTATGGCGGCCGGTTACCTTGGTGCCAGCGCGTTATGGTCGGCGCAGCTGAGTGCACTACAGCAGCAAGGTCATGCGGTGGTGCTTGCGCAACCGCAGCTGGTGGCTCGTAGCGGCTCCACAGCCGAATTCCTTGCCGGTGGAGAGGTACCGTATTCCACCACCGACGCCAACGGCTCCACCAACACGGCCTTCAAGCCTTATGGAGTATCGCTGCGGATCACACCGCGCATAGAGCGCAACGGCATCGTTCGGTCACGCATCGACGTCGAGGTCAGCTCCGTCGACCACGCACTGTCCGTTGAAAACGGTCCAGCCCTGAAAACCCGTCGCGCCTCGACCGAATTCAACGTGCGGTCTGGCCAGACATTGGTGCTCGCCGGCTTTCTATCACGTGAGGATGCGCGGAACATCGACGGCGTCCCCGGGCTTGGTGGAATCCCGCTGCTGGGTGCTTTGTTCCGATCCAACAAGACGCAGCGAAGCGACACCGAACTGGCGGTGTTCGTCACGCCGGTGGTCGTGTCTGCGGACCACCCGGACATGGAGCGACGAGTTCAGCGTGGCCAGACACTGCTCGAAGAAAGCTTTCCCGACCCACTGCGCGTGAATCTTCCTGTCCGGGAGCGTCCGGCCATGCCGCAAGCGGCCTCGGATCAGGGTTCCGCCTGGCGGCCGTGGTCAGGTGCGGGTGGGCAGTGGACGGAAACATCCGGTTGGTCGTCGGAAGCACCGTAAAAGGGGAATGGTCAATGTTGAAGCTCCAACTCGCATATGAAGATGGCAGAAGCGCCTGTCAGGCCTTCGCGTTACCTCTGCTTATCGGGCGCGATCCCGCCTGTGACCTTGCGCTCAAGTCCTGGAGAGTGGCGCGCCGCCACGCGCATATCGCTCAACGGGGCGGCATACTTTTCATTGAGGACTTGGGCAGCCTGGGCGGCACCTTCGTGAATGGGCGCCGCGTCTCCGACTACGGGCCCTTATCCGTCAGCGACGAAATCATTGTGGGGCCGTGCCGCATGCAGGTACTGGCCGTCCCGCCAACCGGAGTCCAGGAGCCAGGCCTGCCTGGAGGCGGCTTCCCTCCGTCGCAGCCGGCAGCAGCGCTGATGACCATACCGTTGTCGCAGCAAGCAGCTCGCCTCGAAGATGTCGCCCAGACGAACGCGGCGGCCGGCATGGCCGAGGAGGCCGAGCGAGTGAGGCACCGCAGGCGCTTGCACAAGGCCTTGCTGGACGCGCTGGATCTACGTCGGCGCGACATCATGGCGCTAAGTGATGCCGCATTGCGCAGTGAAGCCACCAACGTGCTCTCCAGCCTGCTGGAGTCGGATACCGAATTGCCGTCGGGAATGGACCGCGGCCAAATTCTCCGAGAAGTCGTCGATGAAGCTGTGGGCCTGGGGCCGCTCGAGCCCTTGCTGGCTGACCGCAGTGTCACGGAGATCATGGTGAATTCCCATGCGGAAATCTATGTTGAACGGGCCGGCCGCCTGGAACGCGACAAGCGGGCATTCAGCAGCGAGCAGGCTGTGGAGGCCATCATTGACCGCATCGTTGCTCCCTTGGGTAGAAGGGTGGATGAAGCCTCGCCAATGGTCGATGCTCGCCTTCGCGACGGCTCACGTGTGAATGCGGTAATCCGGCCCATTGCCTTGCGCGGCGCCTGCCTGACCATCAGAAAGTTTCCGGAACGGCGTCTCGACATGAGCGATTTGCTCAATGTGGGCAGTCTCGATCAGCACATGGCGGCGTTTCTCTCCACCAGCATCCGCCTGCGCAAAAGCGTGCTGGTGTCCGGCGGTACCGGCTCAGGGAAGACGACGCTGTTGAACGTGCTTTCCAACTGCATCCCGGACGGCGAACGCATCATCACCATCGAAGATGCGGCCGAACTAAGGCTGAACCATGAACATCTCGTTTCACTGGAATCTCGGCCGGAGAACGCGGAGGGCAAGGGGAAGGTGGAGATACGTGACCTGGTACGAAACGCCTTGCGCATGCGCCCTGACCGCATCATTGTGGGGGAGTGCCGGGGCGCTGAAGCCTTCGACATGCTTTCTGCCATGAACACCGGTCATGAAGGATCACTGACCACGCTGCACGCCAACTCGCCTAGGGACGCGTTGTCCCGCCTGGAAACGATGATATTGATGGCAGGTATGGAGCTTCCGCTGGCAGCCATTCGCGAGCATATCGCGGCAGCCGTCGACCTGATCGTCCAGCAGGCGCGGCTCTCCGACGGTAAACGTCTGGTCACTGCCATTGTCGAGATCACCGGCATTGAGGCGGGCCGAATACAGATGCAGGAGTTATTCCGATATCGGGATGACGGCGAAAAGCGCTTCGAAGGCTGTGGCGTTCAGCCCGAGTGCTTCCAGCAGGAGGCGGAGCTGCTACCTCTGGAATGGCTGACTCAGACTACCCTCATCGGGGCTCGACCGGCGGCCGAGGCATGGCAATTCTGACGTTTTTCCTCGCCACCGGCGTATTGGCAGGGTGTGTCGCCTGGCTTGTGCTCCGGTGGCTCCAGCGCGAGTATGCGCGCTATCGCGCGAGCTTCAGGCATGAGGCGGTCCGTGGCTTATCCGACTTCTTCCTGTTCATGGATCCCGGCCAGCTCTGGGTCGCGAATATCGTCTTCGCTGCCGTACCCACGACCATTGCTGTATCGGTCGGTGTTCACTGGATATGGGCGGCGGCGATGGGTGGCCTTTTGCTCTGGTTGCCTCGTGCTGTGCTCGGCTGGGCTCGCAGACGCCGACTACGGCGCATTGATGAACAACTTCCCGATTTTCTCCTCGCGGTTGCCGGCGCGTTGCGCGCAGGGTCCGGCTTGCAGGCAGGAATGCGACAGGTCGTCCCTTACACCGAAGCACCATTGTCGCAGGAGCTCGGCCTGCTGCTGCAGCAACAACGAATGGGGCTCGCGTTCAATGATGCGCTTGACGCCCTGCAGGTGCGAGTGAATACCGAAGCGGTGGGACTCGTCGTCGCCGCCATCAAGGTGGCCGGACATACCGGAGGTAGCCTTGCGGAAACTCTGGAGCGGATCTCCGCAACGGTCCGGATGCGTCTGCAGTTGCTGGCAAAGGTCCGTGCGCTGACATCGCAGGGCCGTATGCAGGCATGGATCATGGCTGCACTTCCTGCCGTACTCGCCTGGGCGCTCCATATGTTGGATCCCGCAACGATGATGCTGCTATGGAGTAGTCCCGCGGGGTGGGCGGTGGTGTTTCTCGTCGTCCTCCTCGAGGCAATGGGCGTGTATTTCGTGCGGCGCATTATCAGTATCGAGGTCTAGCATGTGGTTCGGGATCAGCGTCGCCATGGCGGCGTGCTCGCTTGCATTATGGTGCTGGTGGATCGGCGCACCATGGCTGCGCGGTTCCCAGAGCGCAGATGTCGCGCGCGGCTGGCTGCTCAAATTGCTATGGCCATGGGTGGAAGCGTTGGCTCCGGTCTGTGGCAAATTTATGTCGTGGCACTTACGCCGGTCCCTGGAGCGGCTCTTGGTCCGGGCCGGTGAGCAGGCATATGGGACGCCTCAGCACCTGTGCGCTTTTCAGTGCGTGGCCGCAGGCCTGGCGGGGGGCGCTGCGTTCTTTGCGGTCACGAAAGTCTTTGATGGACTTGCGGCGATCTCCATTTCGGCCTTGGCCGCCGGTTGCGCCGGAGCGCTACCCATGCTTCGCCTGCGTGAAGCGATCAAGCTTCGCAAACTGGCCATATCCCGCGCGTTCCCTTTCATGCTGGACATGGTGACCCTCTGCGTTGAAGCAGGCCTCAATCTCCATGGCGCACTCCAGCAGGCGGCGGCTAACGGCCCGCCCGGTCCGTTGAGCGACGAGCTGCAACATATGCTGGCGGATATTCGCGCCGGCGCTCCGCGAAAGGAGGCGATGAGCAGTTGGGCCGAGCGTTGCGACCTTCCGGCCATGCATCATTTCGTCGCGGCTGTCGCGCAGGCCGACCAATTTGGTATGAGCCTTGGCCCCGTGCTGAGGGCGCAAGCGGATCAGCGACGCAACGAACGCTTTCTGCGAGCGGAAAAGCTGGCGCAAGAGGCACCGGTCAAAATGATGTTTCCTCTCATCTTCTGCATATTCCCCTGCACCTTCCTCATCATCGCGTTTCCCATTGCCGCCAAATTCCTGGATCTGCTGGAGTGACTACACGGACGATTTTGGACAGGATTCTCGCTGTTGCGTAGACGCTGTCGCGTAGACGCTATTGCGCTTACCTTGGCGCTTCTCTGGAGCTTCGCAATGACCGATGTCACCTCTTAATGACTCGCAGTGCTGACGCTGATTCCCGCCCATACATTCTTGCACCGCCTGGCGGGCATATATCCTCATTGGCCTTTGGCTGCCGACGAGGGGCTGTGGATACGCCCATGCGCTGCCATCCACACCTGTTTTCTACCCGCACCCATCGATGTGGTGTTTCTTGATGGCGATGCAAATGAGTTGCGGCGCATTGATTCCATGCCGGCATGGCGAGCGGCCGCCGCGGTGAGGCCCAGCGTAAGCCTGGCTGGCGCACGCCGAGCGTGGTCGGTCGTGGAGCTGCCGGCCGGCTACTGCACGCGTCATCCGCAGTATTTCAACCATATTCGCTTCGCCATCGAAAGGCTTTCAGGTCCCTCGGACTGAGGCAGGACACTCCGTAGCTTGCCGGCACAAATTCCGGCCGTCCACGTATCCCTTGCTGCGCTGCAGCTCAGGGTATCTCCGCGCTTGTCGGTCGCCCATGCTTCCCGCATTGTTCGACCGAGCGCTTGATCGGGCGCATGCCCGATCAGGACCCACCCGCATCCAACGGCTCGCGCCGTGCGCGAACGACAATAACGGGGAGGTGTGAGTGCCGGACATACCCATGTTGCGCGTGCAGGACCTCACGCTGGCGTTCGGCGGCGTCAAGGCGTTGAATGGCGTCACGTTCGACGTGCAGCCGGGTTCCATCACCACGGTCATTGGCCCTAACGGCGCCGGCAAGACCTCTCTGTTCAATACGATTTCCGGTTTCTATCGGCCACGCGCCGGTTCGGTGTTTTTCGAGGGCCGCGAAATCACGCGTCTGCACGCCCCGGACCGCGCTCGCTTAGGGCTGGCCCGCAGCTTCCAGAACATTGCGCTGTTCCGCGGTATGTCGGTGCTCGACAACATCAAGCTGGGCCGCCATTGCCAACTGAAGACCAATATTTTCCAGAGCCTGTTTTATCTTGGCGCCGCTAGGCGGGAAGAGATGGAGCTGCGTGCTGATATCGAGGCTCGCATTATCGATTTCCTCGAGATCGACCATATCCGGCACGCCCCTGTGGCCTCGCTTCCGTATGGTTTGCAGAAGAGGGTGGAGATGGCGCGCGCGTTGGCCATGCAGCCCCGCGTATTGATGCTCGATGAGCCCGTGGCGGGCATGAATCACGAAGAAACCGAGGACATGGCGCGCTTCATCCTGGATGTGAACGCCGAATGGGGCGTCACCGTCCTGATGGTGGAGCACGACATGGGGCTGGTGATGGATCTGTCCGACCACGTGGTCGTACTGAACTTCGGGCAGGTGATTGCACAAGGAAGGCCCGCTGAGGTTCAGGACAACCCTGAGGTCGTACGTGCCTATCTTGGCTCGGGTGATGTTTCGGAACTGCGGCGCAGGCTGCGCCAAGGCCGGGACCAAGCCGCCGCCGCGCATCACGTCACACAGGGCACGGGTGCGTACGCTGACGCCGAAGCGCCTGCGATGCCCAGTGGCTCCGCAACGAACAGCTCGGCTTCCACCGAAACCGCCGGCGCACTGAGACCGCCTTCAAGCCGCCTCCAACGCGGAGAGGTGACCTGATGGACTGGCTTTTCCTCATCGAAGTGGTACTGGCGGGCATCGGTGGCGGCGGTCTCTACGCGCTGGCAGGTCTTGCCTTCGTGATCATCTACAAGGCCACACGAGTTGTGAACCTGGCCATCGGCGAGATGCTGATGCTGGGGGCCTATGTCTTTTTTGCGTTTGCGGCCGGCCTGAAGTGGCCGATTCCCGTGGCCATCCTGGCTGCGGTGATCGTAAGCGGTTTGCTGGGTGGGGTAATCGAGCGGCTGGCCATCCGGCCCATGCTTGGCGAATCGCCGATCTCGGTTTTCATGGTGACCGTCGGGCTGGGGTCCATCCTCGTGGGCGTTGTGGAACTGATCTGGACGGCCGATCAGCGCCGTCTTCCCGAGTTCATTCCGGATGATCCCATTTTTATCGGCGAAGCCTTCATCTCGTCGAAGATTTTCTACAGCTTTCTGGTCGCGTTGCTCCTGGTAGCCATCAGCCTCTCGGTCTTCCGGTGGTGGCGGGGTGGCGTAGCGCTGCGTGCCACCGCCACGGATCAAGCCGCGGCCTACGCCATGGGCATTAACGTGCCGCGCGTGTTTTCCATCGCATGGATGCTGGCGGCAGCGCTGTCCGCGGTGGCGGGAATTGCGGTGGGCGCCATAGGAGGCATCTCGTCTTCGATGGGAATCTTTGGTTTGTCGGTGCTCGTGGTCGTCATCGTCGGCGGGCTCGATAGCGTGCTTGGTGCGCTGCTGGCCGGTCTGATGATCGGGGTACTCGAGGCCCTCGCCGGCGCTTATCTGGGTGGCGAGTTCAAGCTGTTGGTGACCTTCCTGGTATTGGTGGCCGTGCTGATGCTACGGCCTTACGGCCTGTTCGGCACCCGCGAGATAGAGAGGCTCTGAGCATGCGTATCGGCACCGCGAAAGATAGCTACCGGATGGACGAAGCGCTGTTCGACTCAACGACACAGCGTCTGTGGATCGGGCTCCTGGCGGTGTCGCTTTTCGTCTATCCCTTTATCGCCAACGACTATTGGCTGTATCTGGCCTGTCTGGTGGCCATCCATGTGGCCAGCGCCACCGGCCTGAATATCCTGACTGGCTACACCGGGCTGGTGAGCCTGGGCCAGGCGGCGTTCATGGGCCTAGGCGTCTACACCGTGGCGGTAATGGAGCAGTATTTCGGTACACCGTTTCTGCTGAATCTGATTATTGCCGGGGCTGTGGCCATGCTGGGCGGTGTGGTG
>JAJUGH010000048.1 GCA_029268265.1 Alcaligenaceae bacterium
CAGCGGGGAGGTGGCATGAGCCTGCTTTCCGATTTCGGCACGGGCGCCGGTCCCGTACGTGCAGGCCGCACCGGCATGCCGCTATTCGATGTGCCCCTGATCGCCGTCTGCACCGCGCTCGTGCTGTTCGGGCTGTTGATGGTCTACTCCGCGTCGATCGCGCTGGCGGATGGTCCACGCTACGCCAGCTACGGCCAATACTATTTCGTATCTCGCCATGCGCTGTTCATTGTCATCGGAACGGCCGCCGCGCTGACCTGCCTCGCCGTTCCCCTGCGCGTATGGGAACGCCTGGCCGTCCCGCTCTTCCTGTTCTGTCTGCTGTTACTGATCATCGTGCTCATTCCGGGCATCGGCCGCGAAGTGAATGGCGCGCGACGCTGGCTGCCGCTGGGCATCGTCAATTTCCAGCCCTCCGAACTCATGAAGGTGGCCGTGGTCCTGTTCGCCGCGGATTACACGGTTCGCAAACAGCAGCACATGCATAACTTCGTGCGCGGCTTTCTTCCGATGAGCTGCGCTCTCGCCGTGGTGGGTGTGCTGCTGCTTGCGGAGCCCGACCTGGGTGCCTTCATGGTGATCGTGGCAATCGCCATCGGGCTGCTCTTCATCGGCGGTATCAACGGCAAGCTGTTTTCTGTCTTGCTGGGCAGCCTGGTGGCGAGCTTCCTGGCTCTCATCTGGGCATCGCCCTGGCGGCGCGAACGCCTGTTCGTCTACCTGGACCCATGGAATCCCGACAACGCCTACGGCAGTGCCTACCAGCTGTCGCATTCCCTGATTGCCCTTGGGCGGGGCGAGTGGTTCGGGGTGGGCCTGGGTTCCAGCGTTGAAAAGCTGCACTACCTGCCCGAGGCGCATACTGATTTCATCGTCGCCGTGATCGGGGAAGAGCTCGGCTTTGTGGGCGTCGCCGGCCTGATCGCCATGTTTGCTTTTGTCGTCTGGCGCGGGTTCGAGATCGGCCGCCAGGCCATCGCCATGGACCGCACCTTCAGCGGCCTGGTCGCCCAGGGCGTGGCCTTGTGGTTCGGTGTCCAGGCGTTCATCAACATTGGTGTGTGCATTGGGTTGCTGCCAACAAAAGGCCTCACGCTGCCGATGGTGAGCTACGGCGGCACCGGCATCGTCATGAATATCGTGGCCATGGCCCTGGTGCTGCGGGTGGACTTTGAGAACCGCAACATGATGAGGGGGAAGCGAACATGAGTACGCGCACCCTCGTGATCATGGCAGGCGGTACCGGCGGACACATCATGCCCGGCCTGGCTGTGGCGCACGAAATGAAGGCCCGCGGCTGGCGCGTATTGTGGATGGGCGATCCGGCAAAGATGGAAGGGCGGCTGGTGCCCGCAGAAGGCTTCGACATGCTGCCGATGGCCTTCACCGGATTGCGCGGCAAGGGCGTCGCCGCGAAGCTCAGGCTTCCATTCACGCTCGCATCGGCGTGCAAACAGGCGCGCAAGGCTCTGCGCGAAGCAGAAGCCGACGCAGTGCTGGGCATGGGTGGCTATGTCGCCTTCCCGGGTGGCGTCATGGCCCGCGCGCTGGGCATCCCGATGGTGGTGCACGAGCAGAACGCGGTGGCCGGCACGGCGAACCGCTGGCTGGCCCGCATGGCCCGCAAGGTCCTTTCCGGATTCCCGGGCGCATTGCAAGGCGCGGTCATGGTTGGCAACCCGGTGCGCCCGGCGTTCAAGGCGCTGCTTCCGGCGGTCGAGCGATATGCGGCTCGCGACGGCGCGCTCCGTTTGCTGGTGGTTGGCGGCAGCCTGGGTGCCTCGGTGCTGAATGAAGTGGTGCCCCAGGCGCTGGCCCTGCTTGATCCGGCGGAGCGCCCGATCGTGACGCATCAGGCCGGCAATCAACATATCGAGGGCCTCGAGCATCGCTACCGCGAACGCGGGATCGAAGCCACATGCCTGCCGTTCATCGACAACATGGCGGAGGCGTATGCCAACGCAGATGTGGTGGTGTGCCGCGCCGGCGCCATGACTGTCGCGGAAGTGTCCGCCGCAGGGGTGGCTGCGCTGTTCGTGCCGCTGCCCCATGCCATCGACGATCACCAGACCGCCAACGCGCGCTATCTGGCCGACTGCCATGCCGCGTGGTTGTGCAAGCAGCCCGAGTTCACCGCAGATTGGCTGGCCGGGTGGCTGCGCGGGCTGGACAGGAACACATTGAAGGAAGTCGCGCTGCATGCTCACGAGCATGCCTGCTTGTCGGCAACGCAGTTGATTGCCGACGCGTGTGAACAGGTGGCGCGGAGATCTACATGAAACACCGAATTCAAAGCATACATTTCGTCGGTATCGGTGGCTCGGGCATGAGCGGCATTGCAGAAGTGCTGCTCAATCTCGGCTATGCGATCAGCGGATCCGACCTGCAGGCGTCGGCCGTGACGCGTCGCCTCGAGTCTCTGGGAGCGAAGGTCCTGATCGGCCACAGCGCCGAGCACGTAAAAGGCGTGGGCGCCATCGTGGTGTCGTCCGCCGTGACCGCCGACAACCCCGAAGTCCTGGCAGCACGCGCGGCCCGCATCCCCGTGGTGCCGCGCGCCTTGATGCTGGCGGAACTGATGCGCCTGAAACGCGGCATCGCCGTGGCCGGTACGCACGGCAAGACCACCACGACAAGCCTGGTGGCGAGCGTGCTGGCGGCGGGTGACCTCGACCCCACGTTCGTGATCGGCGGCCGGCTGAATTCCGCCGGCGCCAATGCGCGCTTGGGGCAGGGCGAGTTCATCGTGGTGGAGGCCGACGAGTCGGATGCCTCCTTCCTGAACCTGCTTCCCGTCATGGCCATCATCACCAATATCGACGTGGACCACATGGACACCTATGGCCACGACGTGGCTCGGCTCAAGAGTGCCTTCGTGGAGTTCACGCAGCGGCTGCCGTTCTACGGCTCGGCCATCCTGTGCGGGGACGACCCCAACGTGCGGGAAATCATTCCCTTCGTTTCGCGGCCGGTGACCACGTACGGCATTGAGCGAGAAGCCCAGGTGATGGCGCGGAACGTGCGCGCCGAAGGCACGGCCATGCTGTTTGACGTGGAGCGCCATGGCGCCACCGGCACGTTGCCGCCCCTGTCCATTCGCTTGAGTCTGCCTGGCCGGCATAACGTCTTGAATGCCCTGGCGGCCATTGCGGTCGCCACAGAGCTGGGCGTGCCTGATGGTCAGGTGGCCGCCGCACTCGAAAGCTTTACCGGCGTGGGCCGACGCTTCAGCATCGTGGGGGACTTCGATGTAGCCGCGCAGCGCGGCGGCGGGCGCTACACCGTCGTGGACGACTACGGCCATCATCCCAATGAAATGGCCGCCACGCTGGCTGCCGCTCGCGGAGCCTGGCCCGACCGACGAATCGTGCTGGCTTTCCAGCCACATCGTTACACCCGTACCCGGGATTGTTTCGAGGATTTCGTGCGGGTGATGGGTGCGGCCGACGCCGTCCTTCTCACCGAAGTCTATGCCGCCGGCGAGGCCCCCTTGGTGGCCGCGGACGGCCGGGCGCTCGCCCGCGCATTACGGGTGGCGGGGCGGGTCGAACCGATATTCGTGGAGGATGTGGCTGAGTTGCCGCAGGCTATTCGCGATTTCGCGCGGGATGGCGACGTGGTGGTGATCATGGGCGCGGGCTCGGTCAGCCGGGTGCCGGCACAACTGGGAGTAACGGAATGACGACGGACTTCGGCCGTGTCGGCGTTCTCTATGGCGGTCAGTCGGCGGAACGAGAGGTTTCGCTGATGTCGGGTAACGGCGTTCACGACGCACTGCGCAGTGTCGGTGTCGATGCGCACCTTTTCGATACCGGAGAGAAGTCGTTGGCCGACCTGCTCAACGCAGGCTTCGATCGCGTTTTCATCGCCCTGCATGGCCGCTACGGCGAAGACGGGACCATCCAGGGCGCTCTGGAACTGATGGGCCTGCCCTATACCGGCAGCGGCCCGATGGCGTCCACCCTGGCCATGGACAAGATCATGACGAAGCGCGTGTGGCTGCAGCACGGGTTGCCCACACCGGGCTTTGTTGTGCTGACCGGCGAATCAGACCTGCATAAGGTCGAGGCGCTCGGGTGGCCGGCCATGATCAAGCCTCCGCATGAAGGCTCTACGCTGGGCATCACACGCGTTGAGGATACCGCGGGCCTGAAAGACGCCTACGCGCTGGCGGCCGGCTTCGATGAACAGGTGCTGGCCGAGCAGTTCATCCGCGGCCGGGAGTTGACGGTTCCGATTCTTGGCAAGGGCGCGTCCGCGCGCGCGTTGCCTGTGGTCGAAATCATTGCCCCCGGCGGGAACTATGACTACGAGCACAAATACCTTTCCGACGAGACCCAGTACGTCTGCCCGGCAGAACTCGACACCGTTCTCACCGAACGGCTGTATCGGCTTGCCGAGCAGGCTTATTGCTCGCTGGGCTGCGAAGGCTGGGGCAGGGCGGACTTCATGCTCGATGAAGACGGCGAGCCCTGGCTGCTGGAGATGAATACTTCTCCCGGCATGACCAGCCATTCTCTGGTGCCCATGAGCGCGCGAGCGAGCGGCATGAGCTACGCGCAGCTGTGCGTTGAAATCCTTTCCACTGCGTCGTGCAAAGTGCGCGGCGCTGTACGCGCATAGGAGAGCCACGTGTTCCAGGACGCCCGCCTCATCAACTTCATCGCGAACTCGCTGGCAGTGCTGGCGGTCGTCGCGTTGTTGATCGGGGTGGTGTACTGGGTCGCTCAGCGCCCGTACTTCGCCGTGTCGGCGCTGCAGCTGCAGCCCGCCGAAGAGGACGGTGAGCTGCGTTTCGTGACGGCATCGAGTCTCAATGAAACGATTCGGGGCAAGCTGCGCGGCAACTTCTTCTTCATCGACCTCGACGAGGTGCGGGAGCTGGTGGAGACGACCCCGTGGGTGCGCCATGCCCGCATCCAGCGCGTATGGCCCAACGCCCTCACGGTATACGTGGAAGAACACCAGCCGCTGGCGTTGTGGAACGAGAACGCCATGATCAATACCTGGGGCGAGGCCTTCACCGCCTATGCCGGTGATCTGCCGCCCGGCACGGTCCTGCCGCAGTTGCGCGGCCCCGCCGATTCCGAACGATTGGTGGTCCAGCGCTATGCCGAAGTGGCACGCTGGTTCGCCCCACTGCAGTTACGCATCAACGAGCTGGCACTGAGCCCCCGTTACGCCTGGGAAGTGACGCTGTCCGACGGGATACGTCTGAATCTCGGGCGGGACCCCGCAGCCGACATCGCGGATCCGCATGGCCGCTCGGGGGCACTGCCTTTTGCGGCTCGCATAGAACGTTTCGTGGAAGCATGGCCGCGCCTGGCGCAGAGCCTGAACGGGCGAACCATCGCATCGGCAGACCTGCGATATCCGAACGGCTTCGCCATCACGCTGGCCCCTGTTACCCCTATACCAAGCAAATAACCACTATGACCCGTGACATCAAGGATCTGATCGTTGCACTCGATATCGGCACCAGCAAGGTGGTGGCCGTTGTGGCCGAGATATTGCCGGAAGGCCGCTTCGAGGTTCTGGGCCTGGGACAGCACGAATCCCGCGGCATGCGCAAGGGAGTGGTGGTCAATATCGAGTCAACGGTGAACTCGATCCAGCGTGCACTGGAAGAAGCGGAGCTGATGGCCGACTGCAAGATTCGCGAAGTCTATACGGGCATCGCCGGCAGCCACATCACCAGCTTCAACTCCAGCGGCATGGTCGCCGTCAAGGACAAGGAAGTCACCGCCACGGATGTGGCGCGGGTCATCGAAACCGCCAAGGCGGTCAATATTCCCACCGACCAGCAGGTGCTGCATGTGCTGACTCAGGAGTTCATCGTGGACTCGCAGGAGGACATCCGCGAGCCCATCGGCATGAGCGGCCTGCGCCTGGAAGTCAGAGTGCATATCGTGACCGGTGCGGTCAGTGCGGCGCAGAACATCGTCAAGTGCGTGCGTCGTTGCGGTCTCGAAGTCCAGGACCTCATCCTGCAGCCGCTGGCTTCCAGCATGGCGTGCCTGACTTCGGACGAGAAAGAGCTGGGCGTCGTGCTGGTCGACATCGGCGGCGGCACGACTGACGTCGCCATCTACACCAATGGCGCCATTCGCCACACGGCGGTCGTGCCGATCGCCGGCGACCAGATCACCAGCGATATTGCCGCCATGTTGCGCACACCGACGCCGGACGCCGAAGAAATCAAGCTGCGTTACGGCATCGCCAAGCAGGTACTGGTGAATCCCGATGAGCAGATAGAGGTGCCCGGATTGGGCGACAGGCCCAACCGTCAGGTGAAGCGTCAGGCGCTGGGTGCCGTGATCGAACCGCGAGTCGAGGAGCTGTTCGGGCTCGTTCAGCAGGTGATTCGCGAATCCGGTTACGAGGACCTGCTGGCTTCCGGCGTGGTGCTCACTGGAGGAACGTCGCTGCTGCCCGGCATTGTGGAGCTGGCGGAAGACGTCTTCCTGAAACCCGTGCGTGTCGGCATTCCGGCCTACGAAGGCAGCCTGGCCGACGTGATGCACAACCCGAGATTTTCCACCGTCATGGGCCTGTTGCAGGAGGCCCGACTACAGCGCGCACGTGGTCGCAAGGTCGCTCAACAGAAGGGCAGCTTCGCCACCTTGCTGGCGCGGATGAAGGAGTGGTTCATGAATTAGGGCCGCAAGCCCTATGGGCGAGTGTGCTTGCACTCGTTCGTGGACGTGTTTCAAACCAGGTGCGAGCGTAGCTGGCATCTCCTTTGAAGCCCGGCCACACAAGAGCAGTAACAGGGGAATCGAACTTTGAATGCAATATTGGATATGTGAAGGAGTCCTATCATGATGAACTTTGAAATGCTCGATACCAACGCGAACGGGACCGTCATCAAGGTCGTGGGCGTGGGTGGTGCCGGCGGCAATGCCGTTGCGCACATGATTCGTTCTGGTGTGCAAGGCGTGGATTTCATTTGCTGCAATACGGATTCGCAGGCGCTCGCTGCATCGGAAGCGCCCATCCAGATTCGCCTGGGCCGTACCGGTCTGGGTGCCGGCGCCAAGCCTGAACAGGGCCGCGCCGCAGCAGAAACGGCACGTGAAGAGATTCGCGCGGCGCTCAACGGCGCGCACATGGTCTTCATCACCGCCGGCATGGGCGGCGGCACCGGTACCGGCGCCAGCCCCGTCGTCGCAGAGGTGGCGAAGGAACTGGGCATTCTGACCGTGGGTGTGGTGACCAAGCCTTTCAGCTTCGAGGGTACGAAGCGGCTCAAGATGGCTGAAGAAGGCATCACCGAACTCTCGCGCCACGTGCATTCGCTCATTGTGGTGCTCAACGAAAACCTGTACGACCTTCTTGACGAAGACGCTACGCAGGAAGATTGCTTCAAATCCGCCGACGATGTTCTGCACAATGCTTGCGCGGGCATCGCCGAAATCATCAATGTCGAAGGCAATGTGAACGTCGACTTCGAAGACGTGAAGACGATCATGGGCGAGCAGGGTCAGGCCATGATGGGAACATCGGTGGCTTCGGGCGCAGATCGCGCACGGGTGGCAGCCGAGCAGGCCATCGCCTGCCCGTTGCTGGAAGGCGTCGACCTGCACGGCGCACGCGGCATGCTGGTGAACATCACGGCCAGCCGCACGCTGAAGATGCGCGAAACGCGCGAAATCATGGAGACGATCCGCAGCTATGCCGCAGAGGATGCAACCGTCATCTTCGGTACGGCTTACGACGAGTCCATGGGCGAGAACCTGCGTGTCACGGTCGTGGCAACAGGGCTGGGTCGCCCCAACACCCGTCCGCAACTGGTGCAGAACAACGTTGAAGTGCTGCGCACCGGTACGGACGACCGCCCGGTTGCGTCGCAAGATCTGGACGTTCCGTCCGTGTTCCGTAACCCGCGCAGCCATGCATCCGCACAGGTGCGCGCGCTGGAGACGGCCGGCATGGATCACTACGACATTCCGGCCTTCCTTCGCAAGCAGGCCGACTGAACGTCGCAGTCATCCTTCACATGACCGGCGGTGACTGACCGCCGCCGGAATCCCCAAGGCGCACCTCCTGTCCCCGGAGGTGCGTCGTGGTTTCTGCCGCCCGGTTTCGTTCGGTAACGATGCTGTGTCTTCTGGTGTCCCTGTGTGAACCGGCAGAATCTGCCGTTCAAATGCGCGCAGCCCTTTTGCTGCAGCCGTTTGAAACAGAAGAAACACGGAGCGTTTCCGGCATACCGGTTACAATACGGCATCCAATAACAAATCCGCGCATGCGCAGAGAAAACCCGCAGATGTTACGACAACGCACCATACAGAAAACGATCTCCACCAAGGGCGTGGGCCTGCATTCCGGCCGCCGGGTGGAGATTACGCTCCGTCCGGCCGCTCCCGACACGGGCATCGTTTTCCATCGCGTTGACTTACCGGAAGTGGTCGATATCCCGGCGCGTGCGGATCACGTAGGCAACACCCGGCTGGCATCCGTCCTGCAAAAGGGTGATGCCCGAGTGTCCACCGTTGAACACCTGATGTCCGCGCTTGCCGGCCTGGGTATCGACAACCTGCACGTAGACCTGACGGCCGAAGAAGTGCCGATCATGGATGGCAGTGCCGGTACCTTCGTCTATCTGTTGCGCAGCGCGGGTCTCCAGGAGCAGGCTGCACCCAAAAAGTTTCTGCGGGTGCTCAAGCCTATTGAAGTGCGCGAGGGAGAAGGTAAAGACGCCAAGTGGGCTCGCCTTGAGCCATACAACGGTTTCGCGCTGTCGTTCTCCATCGACTTCAAGCATCCGGCCATCGATTCCACGGCCAACTTCGCCAAGGTCGACTTCGAGAAAGACTCCTACGTCAAGACCATCGCTCGCGCTCGAACCTTTGGCTTTGCCAGCGAAGTCGAAGCGTTGCGTTCCATTGGTCTGGCCCGCGGCGGCAGCCTCGATAACGCAATCGTCATGGACGAATACCGGGTGCTCAACGCCGACGGCCTGCGTTTCGAAGACGAATTCGTCAAACACAAGATTCTGGATGCCATCGGTGACCTTTACCTCATCGGTAAGCCGCTGGTGGCTCATTATGTCGCTTGCAAGTCCGGTCACGGGCTGAACAATCAGCTCGCCCGCACTCTGCTCGCCCAACAGGATGCCTGGGAGCTCGTGAGCTACGAGTCACCCGAAGTCGCGCCCAAGGCATTCGATTACGAATGGAAGTTCGCCTGAGCCGGCTCTCGGCTTTAGCGTTTCCCGGCTCCGTGGTGCACCAGCAGCCGCTCGATCGCTTCTGATAGCGGCCCGGGTGCCACGTTTTTCCTGAGTTCCTGGAAGCAGTCCAGTGCGGGTCCGTCCAGCGGCCGTGTTTCCCGAGGTGGCTTTGGGGGAGCATGACGCGCCAATCCCGCTTGTACGCGAATTTCCATCTCGGTAAGGTTCCATCCGCGGCCTTCGAGCGCCCGTAGCAATCGGGGTGTCAGCTGGCGTAAACGCGTGGCATGCGCGGCGGCGGGAACTGCCAGCGTAATGCACTGTCTGTCTATGTTGGCCACTCGGCAGGTGAGCGCCAGGATGGGCGGCAGTGCCGCACGTATGATGGCTTCCGCCTGAAGCAGGCTTTGGGCGGTGGCAAGCACGTTGGCGCCAGTTTCATCGAGCACAAGCCACTGCAGTGCCTGGGCCGCCGGGCGGTTCCCGTGCACCTTTCGTTTTTCGCGCGTCCCGCGGATGCGTGTATTTGAAGTAATCAATCCGGATAGACCAGACATGGCCAGCAATTCGCCCCATTCTACCGCCAAAGCCTTGCGCTTCCTTCTAATGTCAGCCGCCGCCGGTGTCGCGATGGCCGTTTCCGCCGCGGCCGGTGCGTGGGTTCAATCACAGCTTGATGATCGTTCAGACCCAAGTCTCTCCAGTGTGATGGCTTTGCAGGAGTCTCGGCGCGAAGCCGAATACATCCGCCAGAACGTTTCCTTGCTGGCGGCCAAAGTGGGCGACCTGCAGGCGCGGCTCATCGCCATGGACGGCCTCGGCCGGCGCGTGGCCGAAACAGCAGGAATCGCCTATACCGATCCCGAGATTCATGCGGGCTTGCAGCAATCGTTCCACGAGGTGAACCAAGACCTGCAGCCGGAGCTCGCACCCGCAATTACGGCAGAGGCGCTCGGACGCGAACTCGACCAACTCGAGCGTCAGCTGGCGTCGGGTGGAGAACGTTTGCGCATGCTCGATACGGTTCTCACCCATCGTACGGCCATGAAGGAAACCTTGCCTTCGCTACGGCCGGTTGATCACCCTTATCTGTCTTCTTCGTATGGATGGCGCCGTCATCCGATCACCGGGCGGCACGCCATGCATGAAGGCCTGGATTTCGCCGCTCCGCGCGGCACACCGATATTTGCCGCCTCGGGCGGCGTGGTGACCGAGGCCCGTTATGTGCCCGGCTACGGCAAGATGGTTGAGATCAACCATGGCAATGGGCTCGTGACGCGCTATGCTCACGCCTCTTCCATTTCGGTGAAGCTCGGCGAGCTGGTGACCAAGGGGCAGCAGATCGCCCGCGTCGGGTCCACCGGTCAGAGCACGGGAGCCCACCTCCATTTCGAGGTCCGCATCGCCGGCCACCCGCTCGATCCCACTCTGTTTCTCGAAGACGTATTGCCGGGCGACATCGTGACGCCGGGCCACGAAGTGGCCATGTCGTCCGCAAGCGTCGGATCATCGGTATCGACTGCGGGCAAACCCACGGGCGCCGCCTCCGCTGCCACGCCATAGCTGCGTTAAACTGTATTGTTTTCTACCCATCGCCTGGCGGGTTGTCCGCCGGCGGCTAGCGACGGCATAAGAATGGTATCCCTGTTAAAAGCGCTTTTCGGCAGTCGTAACGATCGCATACTGAAGCAGTATCGGCGTCAGGTCACGCAAATCAACGCCTTGGAGTCGCAACTGGCGGCCCTGACCGACGAGCAGCTCCAGGGCAAGACCACGGAATTTAAGCTGCGGCTGGAACAAGGGGTCAAGCTCGACACCCTGCTGCCCGAGGCTTTTGCCGTCGTACGCGAGGCCAGCAAGCGCGTGTTCGGCATGCGGCATTTCGACGTGCAGATGATTGGCGGCATCGCCTTGCACAACGGCCAGATCGCCGAAATGCGCACGGGCGAGGGCAAGACGCTCACCGCCACACTGCCGGTGTACCTGAATGCGCTCTCGGGCAAGGGCGTGCACGTGGTCACCGTCAACGATTACCTGGCACGCCGTGACGCCGAATGGATGGGGCGCCTGTACAACTTCCTTGGCATGTCAGTGGGCATTGTCGTGCCCCAGCAGGACAACGCCGAGAAGATCGCCGCCTACCAGGCCGACATCACTTACGGTACGAACAACGAATTCGGCTTCGACTACCTGCGCGACAACATGGAGTACCGCGCCGAGGACCGGCGCCAGCGGCCCCTGTGGTATGCCATCGTCGACGAAGTCGACTCCATCCTGATCGACGAAGCGCGCACACCGCTGATCATTTCGGGCCAGGCCGAAGACAACACCGAGCTTTACCGCCGCATGAATGTGGTGGCGCCGCTGCTGCAACGCATGCAGAGCGAGCCCAAGCCTCAGGAGCCGGAACCCGAAGGCGACTTCTGGGTGGACGAAAAAGGCCAGCAGGTGCACATCTCGGAAGCCGGCCACATCAAGGCCGAGCAACTGCTTTCCGAGCACGGCCTGCTGCCCGAGGGCGAATCGCTTTACGATCCTCGCAATATCACGCTGGTGCATCACCTCATGGTGGCGCTGCGTGCACACAACCTGTTCTTCCGTGACCAGCAATACGTCGTTCAGAACGGCGAAGTGGTCATCGTGGACGAGTTCACCGGGCGCCTGATGGTAGGGCGCCGCTGGTCCGACGGCCTGCATCAGGCGGTCGAGGCCAAGGAAGGCGTGAAGATCCAGCACGAGAACCAGACGCTGGCCTCGATCACCTTCCAGAACTACTTCCGCATGTACGAGAAGCTGGCGGGCATGACGGGTACGGCGGATACGGAAGCCTACGAATTCCAGCAGATCTACAGCCTGGAAACGGTTTTGGTACCCACCAACCGGCCCATGATCCGTATCGACCAGAATGATCAGGTCTACAAGACCGATGCCGAGAAGTTCAACGCCATTCTCGAAGACATTCGCGACTGCCACGAACGTGGGCAGCCCGTGCTGGTGGGTACCACCAGCATCGAAAACTCCGAACGCCTGTCTGCGCTGCTCCAGCAGCACAAGCTTCCACACGAAGTCCTCAACGCCAAGCAGCACGCTCGCGAGGCGGAGATTGTCGCCGAAGCCGGTAAGCCGGGGCACATTACGATTGCCACCAACATGGCCGGCCGCGGTACCGACATCGTGCTGGGCGGCAGTGTCGAAAAGATGATCGACCTGGTGCGTAAGGATGAATCGCTGTCCGCCGAAGAAAAGGAAGCCCGCATCGAGCAGATCCGCTCGGAATGGGCGCCGGCCAACGAGGCGGTGAAGAAGGCC
Organism: Alcaligenaceae bacterium; assembly: GCA_029268265.1. GTDB lineage: Bacteria > Pseudomonadota > Gammaproteobacteria > Burkholderiales > Burkholderiaceae_B > Yanghanlia. The sequence continues at coordinate 12,485 of JAJUGH010000048.1, forward strand.
GGCGGCCTGCGCATCATCGGTACCGAGCGGCACGAATCGCGCCGTATCGACAACCAGCTTCGCGGTCGTGCGGGCCGTCAGGGCGACCCGGGTTCCTCGCGCTTCTATCTGTCCCTTGAAGACCCGCTGATGCGCATCTTCGCGGGCGACCGTGTTCGCGCCATCATGGAGCGCCTGCGTCTGCCCGAGGGCGAGCCCATCGAGGCGCGCATGGTGTCGCGGTCCATCGAGTCCGCCCAACGCAAGGTCGAGGCCCGCAACTTCGACATCCGCAAGCAGCTGCTGGAATACGACGACGTCGCGAACGATCAGCGCAAGGTGCTCTATACGCAACGCAATGAAGTGCTCGAGGCATCCGACGTGGGCGACATGGTGGTCGGCCTGATCCAGGCTGCGCTGGTCGAGCGCTTCCGCGAGTACGTTCCCGAAGGTTCGGTCGAGGACCAGTGGGATGTCGCCGGCCTGCAGGCTTCGCTGGAGTCGGATTGGGGCGTCGCGATGCCGCTGGTCGAGATGCTCGAGAAGGAACCTGAGCTCACCGACGACGACCTCCTCGAACGCATCATGGCCGAGGCCAAGCGCCTGTACGAAGCCAAGGTGGAACTGGTAAGCCGCGAGGCCTGGGCACCTTTCGAACGCTCGGTGCTGTTGCAGTCCATCGACACCAACTGGCGTGCGCACCTTCAGGCACTCGATCACCTGCGTCAGGGCATCCACCTGCGTGGCTATGCACAGCGTGACCCCAAGCAGGAATACAAGCGCGAAGCCTTCGTTCTGTTCTCGGACATGCTGGACCGCGTGCGCAACGATGTGGTGCGCGTGCTGATGACCGTCCGTGTGCAGACGCCGGAGCAGGTCGAGGAGCCCGCCGAGCAAGAGTCGCCGGTGAATGTACGCTATCACCACTCCGACTACGACAAGGCGCTGAGCGGCGAGGACCTGGGTCTGGACGAGAACCCGCCCGCAGCGGCCGACACTTCAGCGGTGCCGAAGGTCGGGCGCAATGATCCCTGCCCTTGCGGTAGCGGTA
>JAJUGH010000049.1 GCA_029268265.1 Alcaligenaceae bacterium
CACCGGACATGGCAAAGGGCAACCCGCTGCAGCAACAGCTGCTCAAGGCCGGACTGGTCAAGAAATCCAAGGTGGCCGAGGTCGCCCGCCAGCAGGTCAAGGCCCGCCACGGCAAGGCTCCGCCCACCGATACCGAAATCCAGCGCGAAGCCGAACGCGCCCGCATCGAAAAGGCGGATCGCGACCGCGCGATCGAGGCCGAGCGCAAGGCCAAGCTCCAGCAGGCGGAGATGCGCGCCCAGGCCCGGCAGATCATCCAGGACCGCAAGCTTCCGCGCAGTGGTGAAAGCGAATACCGCTTCACCGCCGAGGGCGCCATCCGCACCCTGCTGATCGACGACGACCAGCGCAAGAAGCTCGCCGCCGGCGCCGTGGTCATCGCCCGCCTCGACGACCGCTACGAACTGCTCCCGCGCGTGGCCGGCGACAAGGTCCGCGAACGCGACCCCGCCCTCATCGTCCTCGACCACGGCCAGGCCGGCGCCATCGACGCCGCGCTCAGCGATGAAGACGCCGCCTACTACGCCAGATTCGAAGTCCCCGACGACCTGGTCTGGTAAACGTCAGCCGCTTGGCCCAAGCAGCGCCCGATAGACCATCAGGTTCCACTCCGCACCGGTCTCGCCGGTGTGCTGCAGCGGGTCGTCGGTCTCGGGCGCAATACCCAGCATCTCCGCCAGCTGTGCCCCGCCCATGGCCCGAAACCCCCGGCCCCAGGCCACGGACGGAAGATCCAGGGGCATGTACGCGAACAGCGCGTCGAAGCTGCTGCCGTTGCGCCGCAGCCAGGCGTCGACGAAGCCCCTGTCGAAGGGCGCGTTGTAGGCGGTAAAGATCACGCGCCGCCCCGCGGCCGCCTGCTCGTGGAACTCGAGGAAGCGCGCCGCCGCCTCCGCTTCGGCGGGCGCACCCAGCGCCTGCCAGCGTTCGGCCGAGAACCCGTTCACCGCAGCCGCCCCGGGATGGATGCGCCCGGGATGCGGCGGCATCATGCGGGTGAAGAAGCGGCCCAGCACGTTGCCGTCCAGGTCGGTGTACACCGCGCCGATGTCGATCATCTCCGCGTGGCCGGGATCAAGGCCGGTGGTTTCCACGTCGATGATGGCCAGAGCCCACTCGCCCCCGGTCTGCGGCGTGGGCCACGGGTCGGCGGCCGTTGCGAAAGTGGCGAACAGGACTAGCGCGGACAGAAAAAACGCACTGCAAACCCTCATTAATGTCATCCGCTTTTTCTCCTTGGCACCAAGTCCCCTACCGGCGACGCTTGAACAGGCGCTTCAACGTGATCGCCAGCAGCACTCCGATCAAACCACCGGCAACGTTCAGCGCCGCATCCGCCCAGCTCGGCTCGCGCCCATCCGCCAGCCACTGGGCCAACTCCGCGGCCACTCCAAGCGCCGCAATCAGAGCCAGGCCGGTCCACCCGCGCATCCTTGCCTGGCCCAGCCAGATCAACAGGCCCAGCCAGGCAAAGACGATGATGTGGATCCACTCTGGTGGGTTGAACGGGGTGGCCCGAGTCAGGCGATAGAAACGATGTACGCGATCCATGCCCACCAGGCTTCCCAGCATTTCGGTCGGCAGGAACAGGAGCGCTGAAACCGCGAGGGCCGATGCCACCAGCAGAATTGCGACCAAGGGGTGACTCCCGCGAGCAAGCAGGGCCGCCACGCCGATAGCCAGTACCGCCAGCAGCACGTCGGAGCCAGTCATGATTCGGGCTGGAGTTCGCGATACACCGCCATCGTCCGCTCGATCACAATCTTCTCGTCGAACTCGGCCAGCGCCTTCTGGCGGGCGGCTTGGCCCAGACGGGCAGCAAGCTCTGGATCGTCCTGGAGCCTGGCAATCGCCCCTGCCAGGGCCGCCTTATCCCGCACCGGCACCAGCAGACCGTCGACGCCGTTGGTCACCACTTCGCGACACCCCGGCACATCGGTGGTGACGAGGGGCACTGCGCACGCGCCCGCTTCAATGAGTCCCTTGGGCAGGCCTTCGCGGTAGCTGGGCAACACCACCACATCGACCGAGGCGAACAGCGCAGGCATGTCGTCCACATGTCCAAGCCACTCGACGACGCCTTCGTCCACCCACCCTCGCACGACTTCTTCAGGAACCGCCGCGGGGTTACCAGGGTCTGGATCACCGGCGAGCAGGAAATGCAGTGGCCTGCCCTCGCCAAGCAACTGCCGTGCGGCGGCAATGTACTCAGCCACGCCCTTGTCCCAGAGCAGGCGTGCGGCCAGCAACACGCGCAGTGGGCGGTCCTTCGCCGCGGCCGCCTCGCGGGCCAGGAAGCGCGAGCAATCCACGCCGGATCCCGGAATCAGGCGCACATACTGGCGGTCCACCAACCTCGCGGCCTCGAACAGCGCCACGTCATCCGGGTTCTGCAGCACCAGCCGCGCGTTGCCGCCATCCAACGCCGCGCGCAGCAGCATGCGCACCAGCGGGCGCAACACGCGGGCCTTGCTATCGTTGCTGGTGAATACATACCCCATGCCGGCCACGGCGTTGACCCGCGCCGGCACCCTGGCCACCCGCGCCGCCAGGGATCCGTACACGGCACACTTGATGGTGAAACCGTGGACCAGCGCAGGGCGCTCCCTGCGGAACAGCAATACCAACCACGCCAGCAACTTGGCCTCACGCAGGGGGTTGAGGCTGCGCCGGTCCATCGGTACCGGCTCCCAGCGCAGGCCGAGGGCGCGGAGCTTCTCGCCGTAGGGGCCGGGTGGCGAGATCAGCAACGGCTCATAGCCTTGCGCCTGCAAAGCCTGTGCCAGCGAGCGGCGAAAGTTGTAGAGGTACCAGTCGGTGTTGGCGAAGAGCACGATCTTGCGCCCGGTCATAACACTGCGGGACATCAATCCGCGTCTCCTTGTTGCAAGTTTCAACCAGCGGCCGAACTCCGAAGGCGGCAGCCGGTAGACGGAAGCAGGCGATATCGCCCTTATACTGCTGGTGCCGTTCGTTGATCACCAACGCCAGCACATCGCCCTAGGTGCCGATATCCACCCGGGCTTGCTGGCTGCGGCGGATGGCGGCGATGGGGGAGGCATCAGGATTCTGATCGCGGCACATCAGGCTTTACTATGGCGCGATTCTACTGTGTCGGCGCGGTTATAGCGGGCATGGCTCCAAGCGAGGCCCCATTTTTTCGGATCAGTCGCGTTCCGTGTGGAATCGCTCTTGCCTGAGCCCGACGTGGGCGGCACGCTTCCCGGATGGAAGCTCTCTTCACACAAGCATTGGGTCTGAGTCCGCCATGGGCGGTGGTTTCGGTGGATTTCCGGCAGTCTGAGGGTGCCATCCACTTTGCGGTGGAGTGCCAGGCCAAGCGGCTGGCGTGTCCGGCGTGCGGTGCAGCCGACCAGCCGATCCACGACCGGATCAAGCGACGCTGGCAACACCTGCACTTCTTCCAGTTCCGGGCGTTCATCCATGCCCCTCTGCCCCGGGTGGCCTGTGCGGCATGTGGCAAGACCGGTCAGGTCCAGCCGCCATGGGCGCGGCCCGGGTCCGGCTTCTCGTTGGTGATGGAAGCATTCGTGATCGCGCTGTGCCAAGCGATGCCGGTGGCGCACGTGGCCCGACTGGTGGGGGTGTCGGACGATCGGGTCTGGCGGTTGTTGCGGCATCACATCGACCAGGCGCGCGCGCGGGAGGACTACAGCACGGTCAAGCGGGTGGGCGTGGACGAGACCAGCAGCCGGCGCGGCCAGCGCCATATCACCTTGTTCCACGATGCCGATGCGGCCCGATTGCTGTTTGCCACGCCCGGCCGCAACGCGGCGACCTTCAGCGAGTTCATCGCCGACCTGCAGGCCCATGGCGGTGATGCCGGAGCGATCAGCGACCTGAGCATGGACATGTCCAGAGCGTTCCAGGCTGGCGCCGCCCGGCACTGCCCGCAGGCGCGAGTGACGTTCGATCCCTTCCACGTGGTGGCGCTGGCGGGCCGGGCGCTGGACCAGGTGCGGCGGGCGGAGGTGAAGACCGAGCCTGACCTCAAGGGCAGCCGCTGGGCGCTGCTCAAGGACTCCGAGCGCTGGAGCTACAAGCAACTGTGCACCATGCACTGGCTGCAGCGCAGCGGCCTGAAGACGGCGCGCGCCTGGCACTTGAAACAGGCACTGCGACGCCTGTACGCAGCGGGGCTGTCGCCGGAAGAAGCCGACCACCAGCTGGACCGTTGGATCAGCTGGGCACGCCGCAGCCGCCTGCCGCCGTTCAAGCGTCTTGGCGCGACCCTGCGCGAGCACAAGGCCGGGATCATCGAGCACTTCCGGAGTGGCCTCACCAACGCCAGCGTGGAGGCGATGAACGCCCAGATCCAGGCGGCCAAGGCGCGGGCGAAGGGCTATGCCACCCACGAGAACCTGATCGCGATCGCCTACCTGTTGTGCGCCAAGCTCAAGCACTTGCCGCGCAATCCATGGTTGGCGCCGGCGGCGGCATGATCAGGTCAGTTCCACAGGAATCGCGACAGAGCCCTAAGCGCTGGCCCCACTTCCTATCGGTTTGGGAGGCAATCACGAACGCGAGTTCAGTCGGGCTGAGTTATGGCAGATAGATTCGAGATACGTTGCACGACTTCGCAAGCGACCTAGCACCGCTCAAATGATCCAGATCGTAGTGGCTCAGAGCAAGGGCATCCAGAACCGGCCGCCCCCTTGAGTCGGACCTGGCCTCCAGGTCAATACGCTTGATACACCGCTCGAGTACATGGGGTGAACAACTTCCACAGTCGTAGACATAGTCGAACCGATGTTCTTGCCCGCCAGGGCCTTCAACTTTCAGTGTCGCCGAGTGGAACGAACCTTGACCTACCCCATGCTGGATACGCGAATGCTCAACCTTCGTCACGTCAGTTCTTTGCGTCACTACCTGCCCCTACGTGGTGCTGGACCAGAACCGCTGTTACGAACCACAGGTTGCTTAAGCCGCCGCGAAACTTCCGGTGCGGCCGGCCTGCGGCCATTACCAAGTCCGCCAACGATCTGTCTTGGCAGACTCTCAAACAAATGGCCCGAATTGATACGGCACCCAATCATTGGAGTGGCTGGCGAAATTGAGCCACACAAACATCACCGCCGCGTAGTACGCAATCACGCTTAGCACCAACAAAGTGCGCAGGCGAACGTCGTTACCGGCAAGCTTGGGAACTCGGGAGAAAACGAATAGCTGGATCGGGATCAGGTACAGGGCCACCCGATCCACTGCGGTGGAAGCGAAAGACACAATTGGCAGGCAGAGCAGGGCGAATAAAGCGATCCAAGTCCAGAGTTTGCGTTCCTGTGGATCCGGCACCAGCCTGCCGCTCCACAGCAGCAACAGCCCGGCTGGGATAGCGTTCATGAGCACCCGTATCTTTGCGCCTTCCGATTGCATCTGATACTCGACGTACTGCGTCCACAGGTGGTCGGCATCATCGGACACCAACAGGAAGTACATCAGGACGAACGTGGCGCCCACCAAACCTGCGGTGAGGAAGCGGTTCCGACTGTTCGCCAGCGCAGCGATGGGTAGCAGCAGCACCGCGGATTTATGGAACAGCGCGCCCAGCACGATCATGATCACGAACGTCCGCGTGCGGTGTTCGCCCAAGGCCACCAGGCCCAGAAGCGCGAAGCCCAGTGCCACCGCCTGCCGGCTGTAGCCCATGCCCACTACGATAAGCATGTACGGAACCGCGACCAGCAGCGCCATCCAAGGCCACGGCTGACGTCGGCAGAACACCACCGTGCCCCACATCATCACCGCCCCGTAGAGCAGGTTGACCCAGTAAATGCTTCCGCCCAGGCGGGCCACAGCCCAATTGACGACGTAATGGCCGGGGTCCCCTCGCCCCACCGCTTCCATGAAGTCCAGGCCGGAAGCGATCTCTAGATGCCGGGAATACGAACCCCAATCCCCCCCGACCTGATATCGCAACCCCATGAAGGCGGTCAACGCCACGCCGACGAATACCCATACCACGGTGCTATCACGAGCGCGCAACCTGCCCGGAGCGACTACAGCAAACGTAACCAGCACGAACAGGAGCCAGTACGGTGTCATTCGCGGTTCTCGCGGCTCGAAGAATCGTAAGCATGGTGCCTCGTCGGTCGCACCATCTTGCGGGAAACAACGAAAAGAACAGCACAGCGATAGATCAGCAGATACACGAGAACGAAACCCGGCAAGACGAACTGAAGAGTGCTTGGCGCGACTGCAAAGTAAATTGCTGAAACAGCCAAGTAGTAGATCACTCGGGATTTTTCAAATGGGATCATAATCCTCGACAAAGTAGCCAGGCCGTACTTTGGCTTACAGGCATGCTCCAGCGTCCGCACGAGCGGCACCATCAGTACAGAAATCAAGGCATAGATTGCGACCTGTCCCTCAGGCGCGAGCAGTACTGGAACTGCTCCGTATCGCCCGCACGCAAGCAGGAAATAGGTAGCAACGTTCCATCGCGACCTCGTGCTGTTATGCAGGTGAAACGCCATCATCGTCGTCAGCAACACCGCGACGAACAAGCCCGTATTGACAGCGGCTCCAGACAGCCAAGCCAGAGTAAGGAATGCAACAAACAGGGCCGACCCTATGATCAGTCGAACGACTATGATCGACGCGAACTTGTTCACACCGAATTCAAGAAGTGAAGCGGGCAACCGCAACGTTGGCGCGGCCTCGCTTCGAGTGGTCAGCACATCGTTCTGGATATAACCCATCTCGTAGAACGTCTGCATGCATATCATGGCTATAACAGCCACGGCACAGCGCACAGGAAGATCGGCGATTTGCCCACCCACCGCTACAAGATAGAGAATCGGGAGATGCTGTATGAGCGCCCAGGAAACCCGGTCCTGAAGTGGCGACAGCCGCGTTACAAGCGAATAATTGAATGGGATCGACCAGCTCACTATATTCCTAGAGATCATTCGCTTTCTCCGCCTGATCCCGGCCTCTCGACTGACTTCGACCCATCCACCAAAATACGCCTGACAGTGACAGGAAGTCCCGTGCCCTGGAGCCCGCGCCGACCGGGATAGAGCACGGCCACTCCTTCATCTGCCGCACGCAGCAGTGGCGCGTCTGAACGATTGTCGGTGCATACGAATAGCCAGATCGGAACGATCTCATCAGGCAACAGGGCCTGGAGCAAGTCCTCCTTCTTTCCGGTTGCGTCCGATATCAACCTGCCGGTGCACCGGCCCTGCGAGTACTCAAGCCGCGACGCGATCGCATCCGCGCTGAATCGACGTGCCAGCTCGTCAACGACCACACACAGGCTGGCCGACGCCAGCACGATCCGAGACCGACTGGCTTCTACCTCAAACAGTGGCCAGATTGCCTCAACCCGGGACTTCTCAAGCAACCGATCCACGTAGTCGCCTGCGGCTCGCACCAAATCAACACGGGCTTGGCCGGTCAACATGCCGATCAACACCCGCCTCGGCAAGTCGATGCCGGCCACACGGTGCAATGCGGCCAGCAAGACGCGAATCGGTGACCATCGCTTGACGATCAATGACACGAGCAGGGCACGAACCCTTAACCCATTAGCGTCACAGTAATGCGCCACGAAACCCGCTGTCGTATTCTCCGCAACGAGGGTATGGCAGACATCGAATACAGCGATGCGAAGCTGCTCAGACGACTGATCGGTAGGCGTGGTCATACGCATCAATAGCAAGGTCCAAGTCAAAGATCCTCCGCGAGGCGGACCGGATCGCTAATCTGGGCAGACTGAGCAATTGACGAAGCTCGCCGCTTCGTCGCAACAAGTCCTGCTCAACATCAGGCCCGATCGCCATTCCTCCGGAAACTGCAGAAACAACCTCCTCCACATCGCCCACGCCCTGGTTGCAGATAACTGGCAAACCACAGGCAAGGTACTCACCAAGCTTTGTGGGAGAGACACCCAAGCTCGAATAGGAAGGGATGATGAAGTTCAATCCGACATCCGCCGCGCCGAGATAGGCCGGAACGTCTGCACGCACAACGCGCCGACATAGGACGTCTTCATCCTTGATGGACAGCCCAATGCTGCTCGCGTGCATCAGCAATTGCTCGACCGAATGGTCACCCATAAAAAGCAGGCGCCCCCTTCCCAGCACCCGTCGCGCAGTGACAAAACATCGCAGGATGTCGTCGAGCAGGTAGACCGACCCCAGTGAGCCTAGGTACACGAACAAAGGCTCCGAATCTTTCACTCCCAGCTGGTTGCGGACCGCTGTACGCTCGCTCGCATCGTTGGGCAGAGCAAAGCAATCGAAATCGACGGCACATGGGATAACATGGATCGGCACGCCACGATAAGTGGGCCAGTGTTCAATTTCCTGCTTTGCCGCTTTCGTCAGTGAGATCACCGCGTCGGCGTCGTCAATGAAGGCTTCCTCTTTTTTTTTCCATTTCCGGTACAGGCATCGGTACGCCAGACGCTTCTGCGGCCATCGGAGCCCTTCAGCCCGCTGATCGACCCAGAAGCCCCGCATGTCAAATATGAAGCGGGCTCCTGTCGCGCGCTTGACTGCCAACGCCGCGTCGCCGGGTACGTAGCTGCGGCAATGCACGACATCAGGTTTGACCTCTGCGGCTACCCGCTTCGCCGTTGCGACCATGTGGCGCTGGTCGATGGCATTACCCAACGCGCCCGGCAACGTGGAATACTCTTGAGGCCGCCAGTCAATTCGGCTTTCGGCAAACAGTTTCTTGACCCCGGGAACTGCATAAGTATCGGTGCCGCGTTCGAACGAAATAATAGTGATCTCGTGCCCACGGGCCGCCAAACCGGTGAGATAGGGCAGAACTTGAGCTTGCCCGATATGGGAGCTCACGCCGTTATAAGTCAGAAACAGGGACCGCATTCAAATCATCCTTTTCATATCTGCAATGGCACGGTCATGCGAACCAGAACTGCACGAGCGATACATCCGGCCGTTCCACGGCCACAGGCCACCATCTACCCGCTCGCCCAGAAACCGCGCATCTCGAAGACGAACTTCGCGCCCGTCCAGCGTTTGATCACCGGGACACCGGCCGCTCGACCGAGAGCCGCTCTTGATAAGCAAGCACCTGAGACTGACCCAAGGGCTCCAGTACCCCGGTGTAAGTAATATAGAGGACCCCTAGCTTCATGCCGTGCATCCCGCCTCGCGCCAGCCCGGCAGCAGCAGATCCAGATACTGGTCTGCCACCTTGTCCACGGCGAAATCCTGTGCGCGCGCCTTCAGCGCAGCATGATCGTGCTGCGATTGCAGCGATTCCAGCATCGCGTTGGCCAATGCGTCTGCATCACCTACCGGAACGAGTCGTCCGTACTTTCCGTCTTCGAGGATTTCACGTGGGCCGGATGGACAGTCGGTACTGACCACAGGAACACCCTGCTCCAGCGCCTCAACGACTACGTTTCCGAATCCTTCGTAGTCGGACGAAAGCACGAACAGATCCGCGTTCGCGTACCAAGGTGCCGTGTCTGCCCTGTATCCGAGCAGCAGAACGCGACCATTCACCCCAAACGTGTCGATCTTCGCTTGCAACGCTTGGCGCTCCTGCCCTTCGCCGACGATGCACAGCGTTGCACCCAATGAAGCCGGCAGGCGCGCAAAGGCCTCGATCGCGACGTCGAACCGCTTGACTGCCTTGAGGGTGCCCACAGCCAGTATCCGTGGGCTCGATACACCCTCCAGTTCGGGTGGCAGCACTGACACTCCGAGATGCGCCAGCCCGCGCGCTGCCGGGTTGTACTGAACCGTTATCGCATCCCTGGACATGCGGGACAGACTGGCCATGTCATCCGCCACGCCTGACGACACGCCAATGCGGACATCTGCGAGCCGATACCCAAGCCACGTGCTGGCACGAAGAGCCGACGAATGAACCCGCCCCTTGTGGCGATAGGCAACCGATTGCGCGGAGTGTTCGCTGACGACAACTCGACCACGAAACCCCGCCAGTTTCGCCGCCAGCGGAGCGATCGCAGTCAATGGCCACATGGCAGCAAGGAGCACGTCAGGTCGAGCTTCACGAAGGTATAGCACCAATGGCCACAGCAACGACCTGACACGATCCACTTTAAGGCCAACAACGCTGGCACCTTGCGGCAGCTGAGAGATCAGTTCTCCCCGAGCTTGCCGCAGGACAAATTCGACCCCAAAGCCGTGCGCCATCCATTCGCGAGCCATCTGCACATGCAATCGCTCAGCCCCACCCGGCCGAAGGTCGGGCAAAACTACGGCGATTCGCTGTTTCCTTGATTTCATGTCAAGCGCCCCTCGCACGAAGCAACTCCTGAACGCATTTCGCCGCATCCAGCATTGACTCCGCGGCGAGCTCCTCACGAGAAACTCCTGGTTCGGCCGGAGCCATCAGCATTCGAGCGATGTCGGCAGGATCTCCAGAGCCAATAGAAATTACCCTCCCTGGCAAGGAAATCCGTCGATAGAATTCAGACACCTTCTTGTCCCACGACGCCGATGCGGGCACCCCTCCCAAGGCGTAGAACGAGATCGAAGCATGCAGACGCTGGGCGAGCACCCGTTCCATCCGGCTCAGCGCACTGAGCAGTGCATCAGTCGACGTCGGCCGCGGAAGAAGATCAATGTCGATCCCTGACGCTGCCAACTTCTCTTGCAACTCACCCGCATACCTCGCGTCCGCTGACACCCCGGTTGAGAAGAGAACCGGGACGGCGCCGAGCCGAACGAGATCGCGAACGATGCCGATCCACCACTCATCAATATCGTTCACCTCAATGCCAATGCGCGAAAGGATCTCTGGCGCCATCGGCGCAATGCCAACCCGCCCCGATTCTGGCTGCAGGAGCCGCCTTCGCGCGATCCCAGCAATAGCGCAATCCGGCGTGGGGATTAGGGACAAATTCAAGCCAGGACGCATTGAGCCGGCAACTTCTATCGAAGCAAAGTCACGAAAGCGACTTTGCTCATCAAGCCGGTTCACCACCCGGCGCATCAGCCTGCGAGACAAGACGGTCCGCCCAGAGGACATGCCTGTCCCAAACGCTACGACTGGGATCGAGCGTTCCCACGCCAACTCAGTCAGATGGTCCAAACGCTGCAGCATGCGCAAAGTCCCATCAGACAGGAGCTGTCCGCCTCCTATGAGTAACGCGTCGGCTCCAGCAAGAGACTCCTCCGCGCGCGCCCGGTATGCAACTCTTCGCCGATAACCGCTTAGTGATTCAATCGCATGGCGATATACCGCGCTGCGCTGGTACAGCGCACGGTGGGCGGTTTTCAGGGGCCCGCTCGTCCTGCGAGTAGGAAAGTTGGTCCCGACTTTGTTTCTTCCCGGTTCAAGCGAAACAATCCTGATCTCACAATCATGGCCAGCGAATAGCGCGGCATGCCCTTCCCCGATCAACTGGTCCCCAACGTTGTCGCTATCGAACTCCCCCACAATGACCAAAAGCATCACTTGGCTCTCGATCGAATCATCAGCAAACCGGGTTCCAGCCCGAGCAAGCGCCGGCAATCCCGAACCATCCTGATTCGCCAGATGAGGCTGGCAACTACTGTGGCGATCGCCGCACCGGTCGCCCCGAACTGGATAATCAGGATTGGCAAAATGACCACAAGCGAGATCAGTGCCTCCATCGACGCGCGCCGCACTTGGCGCTCGTTCCCCGTCATGTTCAGTAGTGTTCCGGCGGTTCCAGCAGTCGCCGTTAACACTGCGCCTGCACACATAATCCGCAAAGGCGTCGCCGCGTCGACGAAGTCGTTTCCGAACACGAGTTTGATCAGGAAAGGAGCTGACAAGAAGAACGGAAGCGAGAGAAGCAGGGCGCCCGAAGTCGTTGCAATACTTGACCACGTGAGGACCTTTTGCAGGCGCACACGATCTCCAGAGACGAACAGCGACGAGATTGAAGGAGCTACGACGCTGATAAGAATTGCCGTCGGCAACGCAACGACGACGCTGACGGCTGTTGCAACCTTGAAGATACCTACAGAAGACACCGTTGCGATCAGTCCCAACATCAGCACCGCCAGATGTCCTTGAAGAACGCGCATTGCTTCAGTCATGGCCATCGGGACACAGCTCGATCGCCAGCTACTTGCGTCGACTTCGATCTTGACATCCCGCGCTACCGTCGGGAGTGCACGCCGCAACAGCAGTGCGGCCACGATCAGCGCGAACCCTGCGCTTACTACCCCTAAACCCATGGCCAACGCGGGAGTTAGCGGAATCGCCATGGCGGCGGTTGCAAGCAGAAGCGCCGACTGAATGCCTGGACGCAGAAGCACTTCAGGCACTTGTCCCTTAACGACATGGGAAAGCCCGCGAAGGACTGCGCCCCGCACTTTTCCCAACGCCACCAAGGGAATCATTGCCAGCCCAATAAGCAGCGCGATAGCAAGATCGGGGCCCACATGCTGCGCCCCGATGGCGAGCACAAGTACAACAACTGATGAAACCAGCAACCAGCTAACGACCGACACCTTCCTCGACCAAGCAATGACCCCCCTGACCTTGCCCCAGTTTTTCCTGGTCGCGTTTGCTGCGGTTTCACGGACAACAAGCTGTGGAAGCCCGAACTCAGTCGGAACCATTAATAAAGCAATGATGGACATTGCCATGCCGTAGATGCCGTACCCCTCGGCCCCCAGCCCTCGCGCGAGCTGCACGCCTACCAAGAAGCCGAAGCCCATGCCGAGTATGCGCAGGCCAGCGCTGCCAGCAACTGCCTTGATCAAGATCGACCCGAGGCCCGAGCCAAGAAAATGCTTGTGCAATCGGGCAATCATTGCGCGGTTTGGGTCGCTACCTGTGGGACGAACGCGTGCTCTGGTTCTGATGCGGGGCCGTCTCGCCATTCTCGTAAGGCAACAATTCGATCAATCAGTTCGCTAATCTCGGAACAAATCCGCTCCGAGAGGCCACCCTGCAGCAGGGGCACGCAGGGGTGGGAACCGAGGAACCCGGCTCCGCCGGCAACCAGAACGCGCATTGATCTCAGAGCCTTCCATCCACCGCTTCGCGCGGCAACACATATTTCACGTCATAAAGCACCGCCCCCGGCTTGCCATACCCACGAATCCCCGCTGCGCCCAGCTTCTTGAACTCCTCATGCCCCACCGCCACCACCACGGCGTCGTACTCGCCCTGGCCCGGCGTGGTCAGGTTCAAGCCGTACTCGTGCTTGGCCTCATCGGCATCCACCCACGGGTCGCACACATCCACCCGCGCGTTGTAGCCCTTCAGCGCATCAATGATGTCCACCACCCGCGTATTGCGCAGGTCCGGGCAGTTCTCCTTGAACGCCAGGCCCAGCACCAGCACCCGTGCGCGCACGGGGTTGATGCCGTTGCGCACCATCAGCCGGATCACCTGGTTGGCCACGTATTCGCCCATGCCGTCGTTGGTGCGGCGGCCGGCCAGGATCACGTCGGGGTGGTGGCCCACTTCCTGCGCCTTGTGGGTGAGGTAGTACGGATCCACGCTGATGCAGTGCCCGCCCACCAGGCCGGGGCGGAACGGCAGGAAG
>JAJUGH010000050.1 GCA_029268265.1 Alcaligenaceae bacterium
CCAGCATGCCGACCAGGGCGGCGCCCGCGCGCATGCCCGTCAGTTCCTGAGCGTTGGGAGCCCGGACCTTTAAAACCAGGTCGGCCGAGAAGGCAGCGGCGGCGTCACATATTTCCGCGCCTGCAGCCACATAGGCGTCATCGGTGGCGCTGGCAGCCACGCCGGCACCCGACTGGACGCATACGACGCGGCCTTGCGCCACCAATTTTTTTACTGTCTCAGGCGTTGCCGCCACGCGGGTCTCACCGTCCGCCGTCTCGGCGGGTACGCCTATGCGCATGTCTCACTCCCATGGCCGGCCTGCAGCGCAGGCCGGGAATTATTATCTATCCCGCTGTTTACACGGGTTCATGAGTGAGCGCAATGCCGGAGACGCCCCTAAGGGCGTCTCGGAAGGTATGTGAGGAGCAGCTTAGCCCGCCATTCCAGCACGCCGGGCGGCGGCTGGAGAACCGGTTACGTCGGGCAATTGCCGACAATGGCTACTAGGCTGTGGCGGGATTGAAACCGGCCGCATGGGCCTGTTCGTCGGCGTGATACGAGGAGCGGACCATCGCCCCTACCGCAGCATGGGTGAAGCCCATGGCATAGGCCTCTTCCTCGAACATCTTGAAGGTGTCCGGATGAACGTAACGCGTGACCGGCAGGTGGTGCGCCGACGGTTGCAGATACTGCCCGATGGTAAGCATCTCGATATCGTGCTCACGCATGTCGCGCATGACCTGCAAGATCTCTTCGTCCGTTTCGCCCAGGCCGACCATCAGGCCCGACTTGGTTGGGACGTCCGGGCACAGTGCCTTGAAGTCCTTCAGGAGCTTCAGCGAATGCAGGTAGTCCGCCCCCGGGCGCGCCTGCTTGTACAAACGGGGCACCGTTTCAAGATTGTGGTTCATCACATCAGGCGGCTCGACCTGGAAGATGTCCAGCGCGCGCTGCAGCCGGCCACGGAAGTCAGGCACCAGCACCTCGATGCGAGTGGAAGGCGAATGGGTGCGCACCTCGCGGATACATTCGGCGAAGTGGGCGGCACCGCCATCACGGAGATCATCGCGGTCAACAGAAGTGATCACCACATACGAGAGGCGCATGGCGCCGATGCTGCGTGCCAGGTTGACCGGCTCGTTCACATCCAGGGGATCCGGGCGGCCATGGCCCACGTCGCAGAACGGGCAGCGACGCGTGCATTTGTCGCCCATGATCATGAAGGTGGCCGTCCCCTTGCCGAAGCATTCCCCGATATTGGGACAGGAAGCCTCTTCACACACCGTGAACATGTTGTTCTCACGCAGGATGCGCTTGATGTCATGGAAGCGCGAGCCCGGCGCAGCCGCCTTCACGCGAATCCATTCCGGCTTCTTCAGCCGCTCTGTCTGCTCGATCTTGATGGGCAGGCGCGAAGTCTTGTCGGCGGACTTCTGCTTGGCGGAGGGATCATAGGCCGCGGGGCGCACGGTGGGCTTGCGCGCGGCCTGTTCGTCTAGTGTGGACATACGCTTCCTGGCAACGGGGATAACCCCTATTTTAGCCCGCCATGGCGAGCATTCCATAAAGTCCCCATTCTTCAGCGGCCTTTCCACGCGGGCGTGCGCTTGTTGATGAAGGCGTCAATGCCTTCGAGGACGTCTTCTGCCATCATGTTCCGGGCCATGGTGTCGGCCGCAAATTCGTAGGCGGCATCCAGCGCCATGGCTCGCTGGCGATGGAACATCGCCTTGCCGGTACGCACCGCGACCGGGCTCTTCTCACAGATCTGGCTGACCAGCGCATCAACTTGCGCGTCGAGCTCATGCGCGGGCACGGCACGATTAATGAGGCCGTGCTGCTGGGCGTCCTCGGCGCTGATGAACTCGCCGGTGATCAGCATCTCGAACGCCTTCTTCGCGGCAACGTTGCGCGACAACGCTACCGCCGGTGTGGAACAGAAAAGCCCCACGTTGATGCCGGACACGGCAAATTTGGCCGTGTCGGCGGCGACCGCGAGATCGCAGCTCGCGACCAGCTGGCAGCCTGCCGCCGTGGCGATTCCCTGCACCTTGGCAATCACCGGCACGGGGAAATTGACGATCGTCTGCATCACGCGGCCACATTGCCTGAACAGGGCAAGGTAGTACTCGTGATTGCGGTTCGCCTGCATCTGCTTGAGATCATGACCCGCGCAAAAGGCGCGGCCTTCAGCAGACAGCACCACGCAGCGCAGAGCCTCGTCTTGAGCGGCGTGATCCAGAGCGTCTTGCAGCGCCGCCAGCACTTCTTCAGAAAGCGCGTTGAACTGCCCCGGCCGATTCAGCATCAAGGTCAGGACGCCATCGGCCTGTTGCGCGATTACGGGTGATTCGGCCATGTCCATGCGGGTGTCTCCTTTATTGTCGGCTATTGGACGGCCAGCTTGGCTTTCAGGCGTTGCGCCAGCCTTTCGCCCATCTCCTGTACCGTACATGATATTCCGCAATGCCGCAGGTCGACGGTAGGCAAACCTTCATAACCGCAGGGATTGATGCCGTCAAAAGGCGTAAGGTCCATATCCACGTTCACGGCCAGGCCGTGGTAGGCGCGGCCATTGCGTATCTTGATGCCCAGGGCCGCGATTTTGGCCAGCGCATCGCCCTCAGGGTGATACGCCGCCTTGCTGGTGCTGTAAGGCACGTAAACCCCCGGGGCGCCGGCCTTGCGGCAGGCACCGGGCAAACCCACATCCGCCAACGTCTGGATGATGACGTCTTCGAGCGCTTCCACATATTCCTTGACGAAGATCTGGCGCCGCCGAAGATCGTACAGGCAGTAGGCGACAATCTGCCCTGGGCCATGGTAGGTGACCTGCCCGCCGCGGTCGCAACGCTGGACGGCGATCCCGCGGGGATTCAGAAGGTGCTCCTCCTTGCCCGCCTGCCCCAGCGTGTAAACGGGTTCGTGCTCCACAAGCCAGATTTCGTCGGGCGTGGAATCGTTGCGAGCCTCTGTGAACTCGCGCATCGCTTCCCAGACGGGAAGATAGGGCGCGCCCGCCCGCAGCCAGCGGTGTTCCATGTTTACAGCACGATGCTGACCATCGGATGGCCGTGCAGGCTGCGATAGAGCGCATCGAGCTGCTCGCGCGAGGTGGCGCGCACGGTGAAGGTCACGCTGATGTAGTTGCCGCCCTTGCTGGCGCGCATCTCCGCGGTAGCGGGATCGAAGCCGGGATCATGCTGGAGCACGACCTCGGTAAGCGTTTGGGCGAAATCCGGATGCGCCTTCCCCATGACCTTGATCGGGAAGTCGCAGGGATATTCGATCAGGGACTCTTCCGGCGGTATTTCTTTCATGTCTGACTCTGCCGCACAAGCTTACAAGGCGGCGATCTTTGCATCGTAGGCCGCACGAAGGCGGGCATAAACCGGGCCCGGCGTGCCTTCGCCTACGGGCTGGTGGTTGTAGCGGGTGATGGGCAGGACTTCCTTGGTGGCCGAGGTGAGCATGAGCTCATCGGCGGCCGCCACTTCCGCTTCAGATATGGCTCTCATCTGGAACGGGATCCCGCATTCCAGGGCCAGCTCTTCCATCAGACTGTAGCGTATGCCTTCGAGCAGAAGATTGCCTCGGGGCGGCGCAAGCAGCTCGCCGCTCCTGACCACCCAGATGTTCGCCGCGGATCCTTCGGTGAGGTGGCCGTCGCGGAACTGGATGACATCATCGACGCCCGCTTCGATGGCCTGCTGCCGGGCCAGAACGTTCCCCAGCAAGGACACCGACTTGATGTCGCAACGCAGCCAACGCAGGTCGGGCGCGCCTATAGCGCTGAGTCCGCCTTCGCGCAGCGCCGCGTCGGGCCGCTTGAACGGCGACACCATGCAGAATATCGTGGGTTCCACACCCTGCGGGAAGCCGTGGTCACGCTTGGCCACGCCACGCGTGACTTGTATGTAAGCCATGCAGTCGCCCAGGCCGGAACGGGCGATCAGGTCGAGTACGATGCGTTCCCATTCGGCGCGACCCAGCGCGCATTGGATTCCGATGGCCGACATACTGCGCTCCAACCGCGCCAGGTGCGCATCCATGCGGAACGGCTTGCCGCCGTAGGCCGGAACGACGTCATACACACCATCGCCGAAGATGAAGCCCCGATCAAGGACCGACACCTTGGCATCGCCCAGGCGGATGAGCTCGCCGTTCAGATAGACGAGCGCGTCGTTATCGACATTCGGAATCATTGTGGCGCTGCCTTATTCGAACATCAGGCGGACTTTGTCGATCATGCGACTGAAGAAGCCCGCTTGGGCGACGTCCTGCAGTACATGCAGGGAGTCACGACGCAGCACATGGCCATCGAGCGAGAGCGATACCTCGCCGACCTGCGCACCCTTGCCCAGCGGCGCGATCAGCGGCTGCTGATATTGCGCCATGGGACGGACCTGCTCGGCCTTGCCGCGCGGCACGGTCACCCACACGGGGGTCTCGGAACCCAGGCCCACGGTTTCGGCTTCGCCTTCCCACACACGCGCCGTCACCATGGCCCGCTCGTTGTCGTAAAGCTTGACCGTATCGAAGTTCTGAAAGCTCCAGTTCAACAGCTTCAGGCTGCTTTCAGCTCGCGCCGAGTCGCTGGCCGCACCCACCAGCACCGTCAGGACGCGCCGGTTGTCGCGATCGGCCGTGGCGATCAGGCAGTAACCGGCCGACTTGGTGTGGCCGGTCTTCAGGCCATCCACGGTCGTGTCGGCCCAAAGCAGACGATTGCGGTTGTTCTGCTTGATGTTGTTGTACGTGTATTCCTTCTGGCTGTAGTAGTGGAGATACTGCGGAAAGCGTTTGATCAGGTTGGCAGCCAGAGTACCGAGATCGCGCACCGTACTGTAATGGTCCTCATGCGGCAACCCGGGCGAGTTCATGAAGTTGGTGTTCTTCAGGCCTTGCCGCGCCGCTTCCTCGTTCATCAACGCCACAAAGGCCGATTCGCTGCCGGCAATGGCTTCCGCCAAAGCCACCGTGGCATCGTTGCCGGACTGCACGATCAGACCCTGCAACAGGTCGTGAACACTGACCTGGGAATTGGGCTTGATGAACATGCGCGAGCCTTCGGTACGCCAGGCGTTCTCCGAAACGTGCACCGTCTGCTCCAGCGTGAGCCGCTTGCTCTCGAGGGCGTCGAACACCAGATACGCGGCCATGATCTTGGTGAGCGAAGCCGGCTCAATGCGCTCATCGAGGTTTTCTGAAGCGATCACCTGGCCGCTGTTCATGTCCAGGCTCAGCCAGGCACGGGCGCCCAGTGCGGGGGCCGGAACGCTGGAGAGCTCACCGACTTGCGAGATAACCGCCGGCGCCACGGCATCAGCGGTGGCGGTGGGAGTGGCCGGCGCGGCGTCTTGAGCATGTGACAGGAACGCTGCCGAAGCGAACGCCAGCGCAGCGGCAAACGAGGTTGCAGTGTTGATGAAAAGTCTTTTGCGGGGTGTCATTGGCATGGATTGGTTCGTATCCGTCTGGGAAAGGACGAATGAAGGAGCACGGCCATTATGGCAGACGGCAACATCATGATGCCAGACCGTGCAGGCTTTGCTGTACCAGGCGGCGCAGAACAAGCAGGCGGCCATGGAAGAAGTGTCCCGCATCCGGCATGACCACGACCGGCAAACCATGGCTACGGCCGAATTCCATGGCTTCCGACAGCGGCACGACTTCGTCGGCCTCGCCGTGTATCAGCACGGTGTCTTCGGGCACGGTGACTTCCCGAAAACGGAAGCGCTCCACGGCGGTTCCGGTAAGGATGAGGCGCTCCGGCACGCGCCTGGATTCGGCAGCCAGCGTGGAATAAAGCTGCGCGGCCACTGAAGTTCCGAAGGAAAAGCCGGCCATGACCCACCGGCCGGCCGCCATGTCGGGATATTGCTGTTGGAATTGCTCGACCACCGCCAGCATATCGGCGGTTTCGCCACGGGCGTGATCAAACTCGCCTTCGGACTTGCCCACGCCCCGGAAGTCGGGGCGCAGCGCCGCAAGGCCGTGCTCAACACAGGCACGAGCGATCGTGGTCACCACTTTATTGTTGCGTGCGCCGCCGTGCAACGGATGCGGATGCAGCACCAATGCCCAGCCGCGCGGTTCGCCCGCCGGCAGATCGAGCGCGCAATCGATGACACCGGCTTCACCCTGGAAGCGGACGGATTCAGTGCGAGCCTGCATAATTCCAAATGAGTTATAACGGGACCAGTCCATTTTACGCCACGCGTTTTTTCATCATGCCCGCTCTGCCGCAACTCCCTCTGCCCATGCCGGAAAGCATGCAGTCATTGCTCCAGCAAGGTCTACCGGAGTTCCGGCGCATCGAATGGGTGGGCCGCACCACCTCGACCAACGCCGACCTGCTCGAGCAGGCGCGTAATGGCACGGGAGTCCTGGCGCGTCCGTGGCTGCTCGGCGCGCACCTGCAGGAACGCGGTCGGGGCCGCTCCGGCCGCAGCTGGCAGAACCGCTCGGGTGCCAACCTGATGTTCTCCTGTGCGTTCGATGTCTTCCTGCCTCCGGCGTCGCTCGCCACCCTGTCTCCCTTTGCGGGCGTGGTGGCCACCGAGACACTGCGGCACGCACTGACCGCGTCGAATCGCCCCGACCTCACGATGAAATGGCCGAACGACATTCAATGGCGGTTCGCGAAGCTGGCCGGGATTCTGGTGGAAGTGACACGGGCCGGCACCGCCAGGCTGTCGCCTGACCATCATGTCGCGATCATCGGAATCGGCATCAATCTTGATGACGCGCGGGCACTGAGCAGTTCGCTCGACCGCCGAATCGCCGACTGGTCCGAAGTGGGGCGCGCTGACAGCGCGGCGGCCAGACTGAGACCCGAACAAATGGTGATCCGGATTGCTCGCGCCTGGTATGAGGGCCTCACCGACATCAGCATGAAGGGGTTTGCCGGGTTGCCCGCCCGGCACGCCGCCGTGGACGGCTTGGTCGGACAGAAGGTCGACATCGTGGACAACGGACGCATTCTGCTGAGCGGCAATGCCGCCGGCGTGAACGACGCCGGCCAACTGCTAGTCAGAGACGCCGCGGGAGAACATGCCATCTCGGTGGGCGAAGTCTCGGTACGGATGCCATGGACCGCAACGGCCTGACCCTTCTTGTCGATGCCGGCAACACCCGCGTCAAGTTCGGCTGGCTGCAATCAGGTAATGGCTCGCGTGAGCCGGCGCCGCTTGCGCTGGAGCACGTCGCCGTGGACCGTCTGCCCGAGTGGCTCACCGGTCTGCCTGGCCCGCTTTTCCGCGCCGTAGGCGTCAGTGTCGCTTCCGCGGCGCTCATGCAGCAGGTCGACAGCGTCTTGGACGCGTCGTCGCGGGTCAGTGTCGAGTGGCTACGCAGTGCTCCTGAAGCAGCAGGCATCATCAACCTGTACGACGAGCCTGCGCAACTCGGGCCTGATCGCTGGCTCTCGCTGGTGGGATTGGCCGGTCACACCACGCGCGCCGCGGTGCTTGCGACCTTCGGAACCGCCACGACGGTGGACACCCTCAGCAGCGCCACGCCTGGGTCAGCGCGTCGCTTCGAAGGCGGCATCATTCTGCCTGGGCCGGAGCTGATGCGACGTTCTCTGGCGACCGGCACGGCGGCCCTGCCTTATGCAGAGGGCGAAAGTGAAGACTTTCCACGCAATACGCACGCGGCCATTTCCACCGGTGTGGCCGCCGCTCAGGCGGGCGCGGTGCTACGGCAATGGCGGCGGGCGGCCGACGCACTTGGCGTCGCGCCACAGCTGTACTGTGCGGGCGGTGGGTGGCCGCTGGTGGCGAATGAGATCACGACGGCATTGGCGCGCACGCAAGCTGATTGTGGCTTTTCTCCGGAGCCCCCGATATGGCTAGATGCCCCCGTGCTGGACGGCCTGGCCGCGCTTGCGTCTGAATCCGCTCAGCCAGGAGTGCGCAGCGGCTGAGCCAGCTTGGCTTCACCGAATTGCACGACATGCTGGTTGCGTTCGGAGAGCAGACGCGGCGTGCGGCCCTGCTCGCTGGGCGGGGGACCCATGAAGCCCTGCCCATAGGCCAGGACAGCCACGTTGGCCAACAGTACGAGTAGAAAGATGAAACGCATGGCGGGCCGACATTGTTAAATCGTTCCGAGCAGTTTAAAGCACGAAATGGCCGCGCCGGCCTAACGCACATGGCGGATGCCCGACCCTGCCGCGTTTGTTACAGTACGCCTCCGTGGCATGCCGTTTGCCATGACAAGCCGCAGCGCCGCTTCGGCGCCTTACGAAAGACAACGACACAACGATGAAACCCATACGCAAAGCTGTCTTCCCCGTCGCCGGCCTGGGAACCCGATTCCTGCCCGCCACCAAGGCCATGCCCAAGGAAATGCTTCCCATCGTCGACAAGCCGCTGATTCAGTACGCAGTCGAAGAGGCCGTTGCGGCCGGCATCACGGATCTCATCTTCGTTACTGGCCGCAACAAGCGCGCCATCGAAGACCACTTCGATTCGATACCGGAGCTCGAAGCCGAGCTGGCCGCCAAGAAGAAGACTGCACTGCTGGAGATCGTGCGCAACGTCCTGCCACCGCACGTGAACGTAATCTACACCCGTCAGCCGGCACCGCTGGGCCTGGGTCATGCCGTGCTTTGTGCTGCGCCCATCGTGGGTAACGAACCCTTTGCGGTACTGCTGGCCGATGACCTGATCGATGCGCGCAGTTCCGTGACTCAACAGTTGGTGGAATCGGCACACGAACAGAATGGCAGCGTGCTGGCCATCCAGCGGGTGCCTAAGGAACATACCGACCGCTACGGCATCATCACCGGCGAGCCTGTGAACGAACGCACGACACGCGTCAAGGGTATTGTTGAAAAGCCCGCACCCGCTAAGGCACCATCCGACCTCGCGGTGGTGGGCCGCTACATCCTCGAGCCGGAAATCTTCGAGCATCTGCGCCGCACCCAGGCCGGCGTCGGCGGTGAGATCCAGCTGACCGACGGCATTGCCTCCCTCATGGAGACGCGGGGCGTGTACGGCTTCGAGTACGAGGGTATGCGCTACGACTGCGGAAGCAAGGAAGGGTTTTTCCAGGCGACCCTGGAGCTGGGCCGCAAGTATCACGGCCTGCAGGCCTGACCCCCTGTGCCGCCATATCAGGATTTGGGAGCCTGACCTTCACGTATTGCCAGATAGCCGTCCATCACACGCTGGACGGCACCGGCATGCTTGCGCACCCAGTCTTCGCCGGCCTCGCCCATCTGCGCAAGGCGGCGAGGATCTTCCAGCAGCTGTAAGGCCAGCTGCACGGCGGCGTCGGCGGTCTGGGCACGAAGGGCCGCCGACTCATGAATGGCGTCGTTGGCGGCCTGCTCGAAATTCCAGGTATGTGGGCCCACGATCACCGGCACGCCCACAGCACAGGCTTCGATCAGGTTCTGTCCGCCCAGCGGCACGAAACTGCCGCCGATGATGGCGACCTGACTGGAGGCATAGTGCCTCACCATCTCCCCCACCGTATCGCCCAGCAAGACAGTGGCGTCCCGCGCCGCACGCACGGCGCTGTCGCTGCAGTCGCCTGCGCGCAGGGTCTCTGATCGACGTACGAACGGAAGCCCCGCTTCAGTTAGCAGCCGTGCCGCCGCGTCGAAGCGCTGGGGATGGCGGGGCACCAGGCGGAAGATGGGGATCTCGGAAAGCTCCGTTCCCTGCATCTGCAACCGGCGTAAATGTTTCTGAATGGCCTGTACGAAGAGCTCGTCCTCACCTTCGCGCGTGCTGGCGATGGTGATGATGCGCCGATCAAGGGCCGCGGCGAACTCGCGACCGCGTGCCACCTGGTCGGCCGAAATGCTCACATCGAACTTGAAGTTTCCCGACACGCGCACGGCCGAGGCGCCGGCCTGCTCCAGCCGTTGCGCATCCTGCAATGTCTGGGCATACACGGCTGAAATGCCGGCGTAGGCTTCCTGCAGCACTTTGCCGGCGCGCAGGACCGTGCGCAGTGCGTTATCCGAGAAGCGTGCGCTGGCGAGGATCAACGGTATGTTCCTGGACCGCGCGGACGCCACCAGATTGGGCCAGACCTCGCGTTCCACGAGGATGCCCGCCACGGGCTGGTAATGATCAAGAAACCGTCCCGTTGCCCCGGGAAAATCGTAGGGTAGCCACTGTTGTACGAGCCGCCCTTCTTCGATTTCGCGGGCAAAGGCACGGGCACCTTCGTCACGACCCGTGACGGTCAGGTGGGTCAGCAAAACGTTCTCGCCGCGCTCAAGCAGGGCGCTGACCAGAGGTTGCACCGCACGCGTCTCACCGAGGCTGACGGCATGGACCCATACGGGAGCGCTGAGTTCGGAGGCGGACCGGTAACGACCGAAACGCTCCCCGGACATCACGCCCCAGTCCCCCCCCGCGCGCCGCGCACGCATGCCCATCCACGCCAGCAAGGCGGGGGAAAGCACTCGGAGCGACAAGGCATAGAGGAATCGGTTCAAAACATGCCAGGGTGGGGTTCACCGGTGAATGACAACGCCTGTTCGACCGCGCTCAACACGGTCTCCGCGGACGGTTCGGACCCCCTTTCGCCAAGGCTGGCGGTGTAGGACGAGCCCTGCAAAGGTGTGCGCACCGGCGTGGATGCCTTATAAATGCCGATCGTGGGCCGGCCCAGGCCGGCCGACAAATGGGTAAGCCCGCTATCGAGGCCCACCATGATGCGAGCCGAGGCGATGACGTGCGCCACCTGCTCCAGCGACATGCGCGGCAAGGTCTCGGCATCGCTACGGCCAGCGACCAGCGCATGCGCACGCTCGGCTTCGCGCTCATTGCCGGCGAGCAGACGCAAGCGCAAACCATGGCTGGCCAGACGATCAAACACCGAATGCCAATTCTGTTCGGGCCACAGCTTGTCGTCGCGGCTGGCCGACGGCATGATCACCGCATAAGGCTCGATGGGCGCGCCCGCGGTGAAGCGGTCCAGGCCGAAATCGGGCTCGCCGTCATACTCGTAGCCGAACACCGAGGCCGCCAGCTTGCGCTGGCGAATGACGGCAGGCTGCCAGAAGTCGACGGTATGTCGCACATCGTAGAAGAAGGAGGCGAGCGGCTCCCGCGCCGACCGGTGATCCAGACCATGACGCTGGCCATGGGTCTGCCGCACCAGCCATACCGACTTCATGAGCGCCTGCATGTCGAGCACGATGTCGTAACGGCGCGCATCGAGGTTGCGGCGCAGGGCCGCGCGCTCGGCACGGGTCTGGGGCGACCACCAGCTCTTGCGCCATCGGCGATGGGCGACCGGGATCACTTCATGGATGGCGGGGTGCCACGACGGAACCTCAGCAAAGCCTTCTTCCACGATCCAGTCCATACAGGCTTCGGGCACATGGCGCGCAATGTCGCTGATGGCCGGAAGCATGTGGACCAGATCGCCCAGGGACGAGGTTCGGACGATCAGGATTCTCTTCGTCATGGCGCGATTATAAGGAGGGACGCGAGCCGCGACGAGTTCACGCCGGCTTGCGCCTCCACTCCCAGATGGCCAGGCCGGCGCCGCTGCTGCAGATCACCGCGATGCCAAGCCAGCTGATGGTGTCGGGAAATTGCCCCCAGATGAACCATCCCAGCGCAGCGGCAGCCACGATCTGCAGATAAACGAAGGGAGCCAGAAGCGATGCCGGAGCAAATCGGTACGCCCGGATTTGCAGCAAGTGACCTGCCGCGCCAAGAACGCCGGTACCGATCAGCACCACCCAGTGCAGGGGCTCAAGACTGCGCAGAACGGGCATGGCCGCAGGCAGCAGAACGGGCATGGTGGCACTGAGCACGATGGTGCCCACGCCGCCGCTCCAGATGAGCGTGGTCATGGGATCATCGACGGCCACGCGACGAGTGGCGATGAATTGCCCGGCGAAGCAGAATGCGGTGCCCAGCCCCCATACCACACCCGCCGGGTGCAGCCCCGCGTCAGGCCGGATGATGATGAGCACGCCCAGGAAGCCGACCGCGGCCGCGATCCACCGGGAGATGCGCGGCGGCTCCTTCAGCACCCAGGGTGCAAGTGAAAGCACAATGAGCGGTGCAAGAAAATTGATCGCCGTGGCCTCGGCCTGCGGAAGGTAGCTGAGCGTCTTGAAGAAGCAGAGCGTTGCCAGCAGCATTACCGAACCGCGCACCAGCTGCGCGCGCGGGCGCACACTGCGCAGCACCCCGATGCCCTTGACAGGCAGCGTGAGGCCGAGCACCAGTACCAGATGCACGGAATAGCGCACCCAGCACAGCACCCAGAGCGACACCCCGGCCGCCATGACCCATTTCCCACTGGCATCCAGGCCCGATAGCGCCCACGAGGAAAGAATAAGCGTGAAAATACCCGCCAGGGGCTTCACGCCCGGAGTGACGAGCGCCTTCGGGCCAGGAGCGACCCGTACGGTTGAAGAAGATGACATGGTGTGGCGCTCTGATGTCGCTCGTTGAGCCGTCAGCCGCGGCTCGAACCCGCTTCCGGTTCTGGAAGCGCGACCAGTTCGGACTTGAACAGCGCCCGACGCTCAACATAGGTTTGGGCATTGCGCCGGAGATTGGCCACGTCTTCGTCGGAAAGCGTGCGCACCACCTTCGCGGGAGCGCCCAGAATCAGCGAACGGTCGGGGAACACCTTGCCTTCGGTAACCACGGCGCCCGCGCCCACCAGCGACTCGCGGCCGATCACCGCTCTGTTCAGGACGACGGCCTGGATGCCGATGAGGGAATCGTCGCCCACGGTGCAGCCATGCAGCATGGCTTGATGACCGATGGTCACACCTTTGCCGACCGTGAGCGGACAACCGGGGTCGGTATGCATGACGGTACCTTCCTGCACATTGCTGCGCTCACCCACCACGATGGGTTCGTTGTCTCCGCGCAAGACGGCACCCGACCACACGCTCGTATCGGCCGCGAGATGAACGTCGCCTATTACGGTGGCCTCTGGTGCCACGTAGGCGGATTCGTGGATGTCCGGGTATTTGTCTCCAAGCCGATAGCGGGTCATGTGTTTTCCGTTTTCTTGTGTTGCGGGGAATGGTCGGGATGCCAGCCCTGTACGAAAGCAGCGACGGGCTGGCGTTTGCCGCCCGCCTTCTGGAGCGCGAGCAGACGCAGCACGCCGTCGGCTGTGGCGATGTCGATACCTTCGGGCGAAACATCCAGTATGGAGCCCGGCGCCGCCGTTCCGGACGGCCCATGAGGCAGCGCCATGGCAGACCACACCTTGACCGGCTGATCGAGTCCGGGGAGCGTCATCGTGACACCGGGCACGGGATCGAACGCCCGGATACGGCGCTCGAGCTCCACGGCAGGCCGTGAGAAGTCAAGCGGCGATTCCGCCTTGTCGAGCTTGGCCGCGTACGTCACTCCGTCTTCCGGCTGCGGACGTGGCTGCAGGCGGCCGGCCTCGAGGAGGGAAATGGCGTCGACGATGGCCTTCGCACC
>JAJUGH010000051.1 GCA_029268265.1 Alcaligenaceae bacterium
CAGAATTGTGGCGTAGTCGATTACCGCCGCGTTGAAGTCCACCTTGACCACTTCGATGTGTCCTGTGCGCCCGGTGCAGACCGATCGGTAATCAGGGTCTTCCAAATGACCACCGCAGTACCCGGGCGTGACCGACAGCACGCCCCGCACACCAAGGAACACCGCCTCGGTACACCAGAAGCAGCCGCCGCCAAGGACGGTGGTTTCCTGATCCGGATGGACATCTGACTCAGTCATCTAACTCTCCGTGTTCACTTAGAGCAGCCTCAAGGCTGCTTTGTGTCGTCGGTTGGTTCGCCGCCGGATGGCGCCAGGCTAACTATCCATTCCGCCAGCTCTTTTGCCGTGGCCGGATCCACATGCCGTTGAGCGGGCATGGGGATGGCGCCCCACAGCCCCCGACTGCCATTGCGAATACTGCGGGCCACGTATTCCACGGCACCTTCGTTGCCCGCGTAGCGCAGCGCAATATCTCTAAAGCTGGGGCCCACCCGCTTCACATCGACCTGATGGCACGCCAGACATACGCTACGTTGTGCCAAGTTCAGGCCTGCGTCTGCAGCATTCGCTGTGCCGCTCACCAGCAAGCCGGCGGTGATGAGCCCGATGAATTTCATGTACACACACCCCTCCCCGTTGTGAACCCTGCGGCGCCCTGCTTAAGCCGCCGCGTCCGCGGAGTATTATCGGCCATATTCGCAACCAACCGCTTTCGGCGCCATGCTGCAATATCCCCAGATCGATCCTGTCGCTGTACAACTCGGGCCTGTCGCCATCCACTGGTATGGCCTCATGTACCTGCTCGGCTTTGCCGCCGTGTGGCTACTGGGCCGCCATCGGATCCGCCAAGGCCGCAGCACGCTGTCCTTGCGCGACCTCGAGGACATCATTTTCTACGGTGTTCTGGGGGTCATTGTGGGCGGGCGCCTGGGCTACGCGCTCATGTACAAGCCTGGGCACTACCTTTCGAACCCGCTTGAGATACTGCACATCTGGGAGGGCGGCATGTCCTTCCACGGCGGCCTGGTGGGCGTGATCGTGGTGCTGCTGTGGTTCGCCAGAAAACGCGGCCATCACTTGCTGGATATCGGTGACTTCATCGCGCCCATGATTCCACTGGGGCTGGCTGCCGGGCGTTGGGGTAACTTCATGAACGGGGAGCTCTGGGGCCGCACAACCGATCTCCCCTGGGGCATGGTGTTCCCACACGCGGGCCCCATGCCGCGCCACCCGTCGCAACTCTATGAAATGCTGCTCGAAGGCTTCCTGCTGTTCGCACTGCTGTGGTGGTTCTCGGCCAAGCCGCGGCGCCGGGGCCAGGTAAGCGCCCTATTCCTTATCGGTTACGGCACTGCCCGTTTCCTGGTGGAGTTCACCCGACAGCCCGACGACTTCCTGGGACTCTTCGCCGGCGGCCTGTCGATGGGCCAGCTCCTGTCGATACCGATGGTGCTGGCCGGCATCCTTATTTGGGCGAGTGCAGGAAGATCGTCCCCTGCACCGAAAGGCTGATACGCTCGGTTCCCCCTTCAAGCGGCACACCGGCCGACGCCATGTCGGCCGACATGGCCATCATGCGACGGGTTTCCGGCTGGTACGATGCCCCGGCTCCGCCCAGCTGCACTTCGCGTATCGTGTACGACTCGAAACCAAAAGCCTTGGTCAGTGCCTCGGAGCGAGCTTGAAACGCCTTGGCTGCCTCGCCAAGAAGCTCAGCCTCATAGCGGGCGCGCGCCTCAGGATCCACGAAGAACGAAATAGTGCCGATCGGCATGCGGTCGGCCACCTCGGCGGCGAGCTTTGACACGGCTTCGAAATCCGCCGACTCCAGGATGATCTCCGCACGGCCTCGCCAATCCGAAATGCGACCGTCCTTGTCGTTCATGGGCCAGATCTGGTAATTGCCGCTATAGACCTTGATGCCCTCTTTGCCGCGCACCTGTTCCATCACGCTATTGACCTTACGGGTCAGCGCCGCGGCCACTTCGGCCTGCGCCGTATTGCTTTCTTCAGCGGCGAGAGTGAGCCGGACCATGTCTCGCGCTACTTCGGTCACCGCCTCGGCCTGCAGGCTGGCGTAGGGAAACTTGGTGGCGCGATGAGACTCTTCCTTCGCAGTGGCCGGCATGGCCGCCGTCATGCCAAGCAGTGCCAGGCTCACCGCGAGCACGGATGCGAATCGAATAGACGTGAAAGACCGAGACTTCATGGTTGACTCCGTATCACAAAAACGAAGCACCCAGTGTACTGCGGGAGTCTGCAGGTACAGCGCGCAACTTGCAGCCGCAGGAGTATGCCCATGCTGGCGCAGCGCAAAAAAAAGCTCGCCATATGAGATGGCGAGCTTTTTGATAAATGCCCCGCATGTGCCGTCTAGGCCGGCATCCTGAACCGGAGGTTCAAGTTTGGTCGCCATCAGGCCGGCTTCGGGTTCTCAACGCAAGGAAGAGATCGCTCCCACCGGCCAATCCAGCAACCTATGCCATATAGCATTGGTTCAAGGAATGTATGGCCAAGTCACGGGCACTGCAGGGACAAACTGCGAGGTGCCGCAAACTGCTGCACCTATGTATTCGTTAGTTGAATTTTACCTTGAATGGGGCGACAGCCCAACCACTTGGTCGAGCATTGCGTGAATATCGTCGATCTTGCGCTTGTAATCACCCAGGGCCATGTTGGCGAGCGGGCCATCGGGCGCGCGCATCCCGAGCAACTCGCCGGCGATATGAATGGCCGCCATCACGGCAATGCGCTCGTTGCCGGACACCTTGCCGGTTCCCTTGATGGCCAGCATCCGCTGGTCGACCAGCCGGACCGCCGCCAGCAGAGAATCTTTCTCGGCGGGCTGGCAGGCAAGCGAGTATTCACGCCCCAATATGGATACATCCACGCGTTCCATAGTACTTACTCCTGCGGGGCGCCAGGCAGGCGCATCAGTATTGAATCAATCTGGAGCTGAGCTTGGCCGGCTGCCGCCTTGAGTCGAGCGGAGTCAGCCTGGCTTGCTGCAAGCTGCCGGCGCAGCGCTTCGTGCTCAGCCCGTTGGCGCTCGACTTCGGTCTGCATCGATACCCGAATGCTGTCGGCTTCGGCCCGCAGGATGTCTACCCGCGTTTGCTGGTCGGCAGTGCTCTCCGCCAATTCAGCGAACTCGGCTTCGCGGCGCTTGAGCTCGTCGCGCAGGGCGTTTCGCTCCTGCTCGAGGCCCTGTACGCGCGCCTGCAGCGCCGTTCGCTCCGACTGGAGCTGTTTTGAAAACTGCACCAATTGCCCGATACGGGCGGCGAGAGAATCGAGATCTTCCAACATGGCGTTATCGTAAACCATCCCGCAATCAAGTGAACAGGCCGGACACAACTGCTACAGCGCCCGGTGGAGGCCCTGCACACGCATCAAAGGCGTCGGGACCACCGGCCGCATCATAACCTTTCACGCCTTTTTCAAGTACCTTTCAAATTTCTTTCAGCGGGCCCGAAAATTCAGGAAAATGTCACGCAAATGACAAAAATATGGCTATCTGCAGGGAAAACCCTGAACGCATAATTGCCCGCCGGGGTTCTCACGCCATCTTCGCTCCATTACCATTCGGCACCTTTTGATCGGGCCAGACCCACGCGGCATTGCATTGCCGTCCGGGCCATGGCGTCACAATATCAATCTGCAGAAGAGGTTCATCAACATGCAGCTTAGAAATAAGCAGGACTTCTGGTCCGGAGTCATGTTCGTGGCATTGGGCGTCGGTTTCGCGCTGGGTGCAACGAGCTACTCCATGGGTACGGCCGCTCGCATGGGCCCCGGCTACTTCCCGTTCTGGCTTGGCGTCTGCCTTGCCATTCTTGGAGCGTGGGTCGCCCTTTCGGCCTTGAAGGAAAAGTCCGAAGAAACCGAAGTCGAACGCTTCGACTTCCGCATTCTCGGCATCATCATTGGCTCCGTCGTTTTTGCCGGCATCATTTTGAACGTGGTCGGTATCTACATAACGGTATTCCTGCTCGTCGTGGTAAGCAGCTTCGCCAGCCATGAATTCAGCTGGAAAGTTGCCCTCATCAACGCCATCTGCCTGGTCATCTTCGTATGGCTCGCCTTCATCAAGGGCCTGGGCCTGGTGTTCCCCCTCTGGCCGAGCTTTATCTAAGTAGGAGCCATTAATGGAATTGCTCGAACATTTGGCTCTCGGATTTTCCGTCGCCCTCACACTTGAAAACCTGGCGTACTGCCTTCTGGGCTGTCTGCTTGGTACGTTGATTGGCGTTCTGCCGGGTATCGGCCCCGTGCCGACCATCGCCATGCTCCTGCCCATCACCTACGTGCTGCCGCCCGTAGCCGGGCTCATCATGCTGGCAGGTATCTACTACGGCGCAGCCTACGGCGGCTCCACGACCGCGATTCTGGTCGCGCTTCCCGGCGAAACGGCTGCAGTGGTGACCGTGCTCGATGGTCACCAGATGGCCCGTAACGGACGGGCCGGCGCGGCCCTGGCGATTGCAGCCCTGGGCTCCTTCTTCGCAGGCTGTGTCGCCACGATCATGATCGCCGGCTTCGCGCCTCCCCTGGCTGAAGTTGCGTTCAAGTTCGGTCCGGCCGAATACTTCTCGCTCATGGTGCTGGGTCTGATTGGTGCCGTTGTACTGGCTTCCGGCTCGCTGCCCAAGGCCATCTGCATGATTCTCCTCGGCCTGCTGCTCGGCATGATCGGCACGGACGTGAACTCCGGTGTGGCCCGCTATGACTTCGGCATCCCCGAGCTGCAGGACGGCATCGACTTCGCCGTGGTGGCCATGGGCGTGTTCGGTTTCTCCGAAATCATGACCAACCTCGAACTGCGCGACCAACGCGTCGCCGTGGACAGCAAGGTCGGTACGTTGTACCCCAACAAGCAGGAGTTCAAGGAAGCCTGGCCCGCCGCGGTGCGTGGCACGGCCATCGGTTGCGCGCTCGGCATTCTGCCTGGCGGTGGCGCCGTGCTGTCTTCTTTTGCCTCGTACACGATGGAAAAGAAGATCTCCAAGAACCCCGAGCGTTTCGGCAAGGGCCACCCTGCTGGCCTGGCAGGCCCCGAATCGGCGAACAACGCCGGTTCCCAAGCCTCGTTCATTCCGCTGCTGACCCTGGGTATTCCGGGTAACGCCGTGACGGCGCTGATGATCGGCGCAATGACCATCCACAACATCCAGCCGGGCCCGCAGGTCATGACCAGCCACCCGGAGCTGTTCTGGGGTCTGATCGTCTCGATGTGGATCGGCAACCTGATGCTGGTCGTGCTGAACCTGCCGCTCATCGGTCTGTGGGTGAAACTCCTTACCGTTCCCTACCGCATCCTGTTCCCGGCCATTCTCGTGTTCTGCACGATCGGGGTCTATTCGTTGAACTACAACGTATTCGACATCTGGGTAACGGCTGCATTCGGCCTGGTGGGCTACATCTGGGCGAAACTCAAATGTGAAGGAGCGCCGTTGTTGCTCGGCCTGGTGCTTGGACCCATGATGGAAGAGAACTTCCGTCGTGCCCTGCTGCTGGCTCGTGGTGACTACACGACCTTCGTGACCCGCCCCCTTTCGCTGTCCCTGCTCATCGCAGCGGCGATTCTGGTGGCGCTGGTGGCACTGCCTTCCATCAAGAAGAAGCGCGAAGAGGCCTTTGTCGACGAAGGTTGACGCCGTGCTCATCACTTCGCAGTAACCGTGAATCGGGCGCCTCAGGGCGCCTGATTCATTTCTGGACGAAATGCGATACTCTTTTGGAGTCCGCATTCCGATACATCACCAAAAACGAAGAGGAGAACGAACACCATGTCATCGATCAACGCCCGCGAGTACGAAACCCAAAGCCCCGTGCGAGTGGCTTTTCTGGGCTTGGGCGTCATGGGCTTTCCCATGGCAGGCCATCTGGCAAAGGCGGGCCACGAAGTGACCGTCTACAACCGCTCACCCGCCAAGCGTGAAGCCTGGGTCAGCGAGTTCGGCGGTAAGTCCGCCTCCACACCCAAGGCCGCCGCCGAGAACGCCCAGATCGTTTTCTGCTGCGTAGGCAATGACGACGATCTGCGCAGCGTGGTGCTCGGTGAAGAAGGCGCGTTCGCCGGCATGACTCAAGGGGCAATCTTCGTGGATCACACGACAGCCTCCGCCCAGGTCGCCCGCGAACTGTTCGACATCGCCCGGGAGCGCGGTCTGGGTTTCGTCGATGCACCGGTATCCGGGGGTCAGGCAGGCGCCCAGAATGGCAAGCTGACCGTTATGTGCGGCGGCCGAGCTGAGGACTTCGATGCCATCCGTCCGCTTGCCATGAATTTTGCGCAAGCCGTTACCCTGCTGGGTGAGTCAGGCGCCGGCCAGCTGAGCAAGATGGTGAATCAGATCTGCATTGCGGGCCTCGTTCAGGCTTTGTCGGAAGGCATTGCCTTCGGTCAGGCTGCCGGGCTCGATATGGCAAAGGTGCTGAACGTCATCGACAAGGGTGCCGCACAGAGCTGGCAAATGGAAAACCGTGGCAGCACGATGATCGAAGGCCGCTTCGACTTCGGCTTCGCGGTGGACTGGATGCGCAAGGATCTCGGCCTGGTCATGGACGAGGCAAAGCGCAACGGCGCTCGGGTACCTGTCACGGCGTTGGTCGACCAGTTCTATGCCGACGTGCAGCAGATGGGCGGCAACCGTTGGGATACCTCAAGCCTGATCCAGCGCCTGCGCAAGGCCTGATACGGCGTCGCTGACGCCAACCGCCCGTTACGCCAGGCTATCGGTCTCGGGGTGATGGGCGGGCAATTTAAGGGTGGCGCACAAGCCCACGCCGCCTGGGCGTGGATCACCATCCTTCAACAAGATCGTGCCGCGGTTGCGATGCGCGAAAGCAAGGGCGATGGCCAGTCCCAGGCCCGAACCGCCCCCTCCCGTTACCTTACGATCCCGGCGCCCGCGGTCAAAGCGGCTGAATACGCTTTCACGTAGCGAAGGATCCAGCCCGACACCGTTATCGCACACACTCACCCACGCGTCGGTGCCGTCGGTGCCTACCGACACCGAAATGGTGCAACCCGGTCCGGCATGGTTGATGGCGTTGTGCACGAGGTTGGCGATCGACTCATGCAGCTCGGCATCGCTTCCCATCACCCAGACCGGGCCGGCCTCGGCGCCGCCATCCTGCGCATCGTCGCCGAGCCAGCCGAGATCTTGCCGCTTCTCGCGTGCCAGCGGCAAATAAAGCAATACCACTTCACGGGCCAGGGCCGCCAGGTCCACCGCCGACTGCGGCGAAGGATCGTTGCGGCTGGCATGGGCCAGCGAGAGCAGTTGTTCGGTCAGGCGCGAGGTGCGCCCCAGCTGCTGGATGATGGCATCCAGCGTTTCGCGCATGCGCTCCATGTCGGGTTCCCGGCGGGCATACTGCGCCTGGGTGCGCATGATGGCCAGGGGCGTACGTAACTGATGCGACGCGTCGGCCAGGAAGCGCGCCTGACGGTTCAGCACTTCCCTGGACAGATCGATGTGATGATTGATCGCCTTGACCAGCGGCATGATCTCCTTGGGAACGGCTTCCTCATCGAGCGGCATGAGGTCGTCCACTTCCCTGGAGCGGATTTCCCTGCGCAGGTCACTCAACGGCCATAAGGTCCATTGCACCGCTATCCAGACGAGCAGCACCGCCAGGATCACCATGCGAATGTCGCGAAAGAGACTGTCGCGCCAGAGCTCTTGCCGGGTCTGCAGACGCTGGTCCACGCTCTCTCCGACCAGAATCAGCACCTGCCGCCGGTTGCCTGCATAGTGGAGGTCACGCCAGATCGCAACCAGGCGCACTTCATCATTGCGGTACATCGCGTTATAGAACTCGGGCATCCCTTCCGTTGAGGGCAGACGGCGCGGTCGCGGCAGGCCCGGCATGCCCATCAGGGTGTCGCCCGAGAGCTCCCGGGTCTCGGCACCGGCGAGCGCGGACATGGCCGGAGTGATCTCTTCGACGCGGTAATACTTGCGGTTGCCGGCGCGCGATTCCAGCATCACCTGTATATAGAAAGGGGGATCGACGAACAGTTCTCCTTTCTCATCGAAGTCGATACTGTTCTCCAGCACCTTCGCCGGCTCGAGCAAAGCGTCGTCGTAGACGTCCTGAATCAGAAGATCCAGCGCGCGATAATCGTTTCGTCCGTCAACCACCAACAGAAACACGACACCTGGAATCAGTAGCGCCAGCAGCCAGAAGCGCATGCTGCGGCGCGGCCGGGATGATGCCACCTTCACGATTCCGTCGCGGTGCTTTCCAGCATGTAGCCGAGGCCACGCACCGTTGTGATCTGAATATCGCTGCCTTGAAGTTTCTTGCGCAAGCGGTGCAAGACCACCTCGATAGCGTCGGGGTTCGCGTCGCTGTCCTGCTCGAACACCTTCAGATAGAGCTGATGCTTCTCCACTGGCGATCGGGCCCGCGCAATCAGAGCGGCCAGCGCGGCATGCTCTCGCGGCGTGAGATGCAGGATGGAGCCGTCGAGGGTGAAGGCCTTGCTTTCGGAGTCGTAGAGCAGCGGCCCGCACTGGATGCGCCGCGAGGGCCGGCCGCGGCTGCGTCGCACTAGGGCGGCCAGGCGGGCCTCGAGTTCCTCGAGCGCAAAAGGCTTGGAAAGGAAATCGTCAGCGCCCAGATTCAGGCCGCGAACACGATCTTGCAGCGCGCCCTGTGCCGTCAGGATGAGCACCGGCGTGATATCGCCCCGCCCCCGCATTTCACGCAGCAACACCAGGCCATGTTTGTCCGGCAGGCGTAAATCCATGACCACCGCGTCGAAGTCGGCGGCTTCAAGCATCTGTTCGGCGGTTTGCGCATCCTTGGCGTGCTCGGGCAAAAAGCCGCTTTGGGCCAGAGCCCGCTGCAGCCACGCCGCCATCTCGACTTCGTCTTCAACCAGCAGTACGCGCATCGGGTCGGGTATCGGTTAGGCCCGGTTGCTTGCAGCCATGTACCCGCTGGCGCAAATAGCGGTTCTCGCGACCCCTGCGGAAGAGGATGCCGGCGAGTTCATTCAGAGCCTGAGCATAGACTTCACGCTTGAACTCGATGACGGAATCCAGAGGCACCCAATATTGGCTCCAACGCCAGGCATCGAACTCGGGCGAATTCGATGCGCGCAGGCTGACATCGGAATCGCGCCCCATCATACGCAGCAGAAACCAGATCTGTTTCTGCCCCTTGTAGTGGCCGCGCGAATCCCGACGAATGAAGTTATTCGGAACGTTATAGCGCAACCAGTCTCGCGTCCGCCCCAATATACGAACGTGTTCGGGAAGCAAGCCGACTTCCTCATGCAGTTCCCGGTACATGGCCTGCACAGGGCTCTCGCCATACTTGATGCCGCCTTGCGGGAATTGCCAAGCGTGTTCCCGTATACGTTTGCCCCAGAAAACCTCGTTCTTGTGATTTACTAGGATAATGCCGACATTAGGACGGTAGCCCTCACGATCCAACATGGCCACCTCTGGGAATTCAATACAATTAAATCCGATTATACGTATCTGCTGAGATCCCCACCATGCATGCTAGCAAGTATCACCTGAACACCCTCAAGGAGGCTCCTGCCGAGGCCGAAGTCCGCAGCCATCAGCTCATGACACGGGCCGGAATGATCCGCCGAATCGCTGGGGGGATCTACACCTACATGCCTCTGGGACTCAAGGTGCTGCGCAAGATCGAGAACATCGTCCGCGAAGAAATGGATCGTGCCGGCGCGCTGGAATTGCTCATGCCGGTGGTACAACCTGCCGAGCTCTGGGAGGAATCCGGTCGCTGGGAGGAATACGGCCCCGAACTGCTGCGTATCAAAGACCGCCACCAGCGCGACTTCGTGCTGCAGCCGACTTCCGAAGAAGTCATTACGGACATCGCCCGCAACGAAATTCACAGCTGGCGCCAGCTGCCCGTGAATTTCTACCATATCCAGACGAAATTCCGTGACGAACGCCGCCCGCGATTCGGGCTCATGCGTGGTCGCGAATTCACCATGAAGGACGCCTACTCCTTCGACCGCGATGAAGCCTCCGCGCAGCAAAGCTACGACCGCATGTATGAAGCCTACGTGCGCATCTTCACGCGACTCGGCCTGGAGTTTCGGCCCGTGGCTGCCGATACCGGCGCCATCGGGGGCTCGCGCAGCCATGAGTTTCAAGTGATCGCCGAAACGGGCGAGGACCTGATCGTCTACAACCCCGACTCCGACTACGCCGCCAACATCGAGCTTGCCGCTGCGCCCTGCCTGATTACCGAGCGGGCCGCTGCTTCGGAAGCTCTTCAGAAAGTCGCAACACCGAACGCACCCAAGTGCGAGCTTGTGGCCGAGCAACTGGGCCGCCCTCTGGCCGACACGGTCAAATCAATTGTGCTGGCCACGGACCCCACCGAAAACGGCGGCGAGGTACAGATCTGGCTGCTGCTGCTGCGCGGCGACCACGAACTCAATGAAATCAAGGCAGGCAAGCTCCCTGGTTTTGAAGACGGGCACCGCTTTGCCACCGAAGAAGAAATCGTGGACCACTTTGGCTGCGTGCCGGGCTATCTCGGCCCGCTGAACACCCGCAAGCCGGTGAAGGTCATCGCCGATCTCACCGTGGCAAACATGAACGACTTCATTTGCGGTGCCAATGAAGAGGGTTACCACTATACGGGCATCAACTGGGGGCGCGACCTCCCCGAAGCCGAGGCTTATGACTTGCGCAATGTCGTCGACGGCGACCCGGATCCAGCCGGCGGTACCCTACGCATTCAGCGCGGCATCGAGGTCGGCCACGTCTTCTTCCTGGGCGATAAATACTCGCGCGCGCTGAACGCCAGCTTTCTCGACACCGACGGCAAGCCCACGCTCATGCAGATGGGTTGCTACGGTATCGGCATCAGTCGCATCGCGGCGGCCGCCATCGAACAGAACCATGATGATCGCGGCATTGTGTGGCCACGCGCCCTGGCGCCGTTCGAAGTCGTTATCTGCCCCATGGGTTATTACAAGAGTGAAACGGTACGCAACACGGCCGACAAACTCTATGAGCAGCTGAACGGGGCCGGCGTCGATGTGGTGCTGGATGACCGTGACACCCGCCCCGGCGTCATGTTTGCCGATTGGGAGCTGATCGGGGTCCCGGTGCGAATCACCGTGGGCGATCGCGGGCTCAAGGACGGAGTCGTGGAAGTACAGGGCCGCCGCGACGCCGAGGCACAAAAAATAAGTGTTGAGTCCGCAGCTGACAGCGTTATGAAGCGCCTGGAAGCGCTATGATGCCGGGCGCCACACAGCTGGCGCCCCTTAACGCTAAAACGACTTTCCCCGCCGCCGCCGCGGCGGTTACAAATCCGGACAAAGCCATGCCGACGGACAGCCGCAACGACTCGGAAGCGTTGCAGATTCGCGTATATTATGAGGACACCGACGCGGGTGGCGTCGTGTATTACGCGAATTACCTCAAGTATTTCGAACGCGCCCGCACGGAGTGGCTGCGCCGTCTCGGCATCAATCAGTCGCTCCTCGCCGAAACCGAAAGACGCCTATTCGTCGTAAAAAACGTTGAAATACAATACCGCAGGCCCGCCAGGCTCGATGACGTACTTACCTTGGACACCGAGGTCGCCCATGTGGGGCGCGCGTCGATTCGCTTCGAGCAGCGTGCCAGCCGCGGCGACGAACTTCTGTGCCAGGCTTCGGTCACAGTATGCTGTGTCGACGCCGAGAGCTTTCGGCCGGTCAACCTCGGCTCCACGGTCTCATCCCTGTTGAAATAAGCGCGGAATACATTATGCAAGCCACGAGCGACATGTCGCTGATTTCCTTGTTGGTGAACGCCAGCATACCGGTGCAATTCGTGATGCTGGTCTTGTTGGCCATCTCGGTTTTGTCCTGGACGTACATCTTCAGCAAGCGGGCAGCTCTCAAACGAGCGACCGAACAGACACAACGCTTCGAAGACGATTTCTGGGCGGGCGGCGACCTGTCCGTTCTGCAGCAATCGATTGCGACCCGCCGAGACGAACACGGAGCACTGGCTCGCATTTTCGACTCCGGCATGACCGAATTCATGAAGGCTCGCCGCCTGAACAGCGGCCCTGATGCCCTGCTCGACGGCCCGCGCCGCGCCATGCGCGCGACCTATCAGCGCGAAATGGACAGCCTGGAATCGCACCTGAACTTCCTCGCATCCGCCGGATCGGTAAGCCCCTATATTGGCCTGCTGGGTACCGTATGGGGGATCATGCATGCATTCATGGGGCTTTCGTCCATGCAGCAGGCCACCCTGGCGGCTGTGGCGCCGGGTATTGCGGAAGCGCTCATCGCAACGGCCATCGGCCTGTTTGCCGCCATTCCTGCGGTAGTTGCCTATAACCGCTATACCAACGAGATTGACCGGCTTTCGATACGGTTTGATTCCTTCATCGACGAATTCCTGAACATCCTCCAACGTCAGGTGCGCTGATGCCATCGATACGAAACAGCGGAGGCCGGACCCGCCGGTTGAAGAACGAGATCAACGTCGTGCCCTATATCGACGTCATGCTCGTGCTCCTGGTGATTTTCATGGTGACGGCGCCAATGATTACGCCCGGCCTGATCGAACTGCCCTCGGTGGGGCG
The DNA here is from genome assembly GCA_029268265.1 of Alcaligenaceae bacterium. GTDB lineage: Bacteria > Pseudomonadota > Gammaproteobacteria > Burkholderiales > Burkholderiaceae_B > Yanghanlia. The sequence continues at coordinate 12,601 of JAJUGH010000051.1, forward strand.
CGCGTCCGACGTCCCGGTCAAGCCGGTCGAGGTCCAGGTTGAAGAAGACGGCGCGATGTCGATGCGCTTGCGCGACTCCGGCCAGGAGCTGCAGCCGGTGAGCGAGGAAAATCTCGTTGCGCAAGTACGTTCCCTCATTACACCGGACACACCGGTGGTGATCTCGGCAGACGGCCGCGTGCCGTACGAAACGGTCATGAAGATCATGGACCAACTGCGCAGCAACGGCATTACGCGCCTGGGTCTGCTGGTCGACCAGCATGGCGCCCCCGTTGGCGAAGAACCCTAAGACGCTGGCGTGATCTCGCGGATGTCCCCTTTCAAACGCAACGCCCGATCAGATCGAGCACCACTCACGCAGGAACAGCGCGAGGAGCGGCGCTCGTTCGGCTATGCCGTCGGCATCCATGCCCTCCTCTTCGCCTTCATGCTCGTGAGCTTCATATCGACTCCGCGGTCGCCGCAGCCGGTACAGGTTGAACTCTGGACCGACGGCATATCGCCGACCGCGCAAGCCGAAGAGCCGGTGGAGACCGACGAAGCCGTGACGGAAGAAGAGCCGGAACCGCAGCCGGAGCCCGAGCCCGAGCCGGCTCCCGAGCCAGAGCCAGAGCCAGAGCCCGAACCCCAGCCGGAACCGGAGCCTGAGCCGGAACCCGAACCTGCACCCCAACCGGAGCCTGCGCCGGAGCCCACGCCTGTGCCGACACCCCCGGTTCCGGAAGCCGAGCCGGAGCCTGACCCCGAGATCGCTCTCGAAGAAGC
>JAJUGH010000052.1 GCA_029268265.1 Alcaligenaceae bacterium
CGATTATCTCGCCTGCCTGGACGGCGTTTATGCCCATGCCGATTACGTTACCGTGAATATTTCTTCGCCCAACACGTCGAATCTGCGCTCGCTACAGGGTGGCAGCGAATTGACTCATCTGCTGTCGAGCCTGCAACAGCGGCGCGAAACGCTTGCCGACCTCCATGGCAAGCGGGTCCCCATGGTGGTGAAAATCGCCCCAGACCTGACCACAGAACAGATCGACGCCATTGCCGAATTGCTGCCCCTCCATGGAATGGACGGTGTGATCGCGACCAACACCACACTCGACAAGACCTCGGTCGAGGGGCTGCCCCATGCTCATGAAGCGGGCGGCCTATCCGGCCCGCCGGTTCATGAGCTTTCGCTCAAGGTGATCCGGTGCCTCCGTGAACGGCTGGGTGCCGAGACGGCCATCATTGGCGTGGGTGGTATCGAGTCCGGTGTGCAGGCTCGCGAAAAACTCCAGGCAGGAGCCGATGCGGTACAGCTTTACACCGGCCTCATCTACCGTGGCCCCGGACTGATCGCGGAGTGCGTGCAGGCAGTCTGAACAAAAAAAACCGGACAGTGGCACGAGGCCGTGTCCGGTCAAGCTTGGTGAGGAGTGCCGGCCATGGGCCGGCGGAGACTTCTACCTGACTTAAGCTTCGGCAGCCGGGGCGCGACGGGCGCGCGGGCTGGCAGCCTTGCTGGCTTCAGCGGCGTCACCGGCAGCCTTGAAAGTGGCTGTGGCGGCTGCTGCAATGTTCGACTCAGCCGCGTCGCTGGCCTGGCGGGCAACCTTGGCAGCCGATTCGTATGCGCTGTTGGCGGTGGCCACAGAACTCTTCATCAGCGCGATGGCGCCTTCCGAACCCGTGGGTGCGTTCTTGGCAAACTGATCGATGGTTTCATCAAGCTGACGCTGCGCCTGCGCAACCTGCTCTTCCGTGAAGCGGCTGAAGCTGGATTGCATTTCCGACACGATGTCGTAGAGGTCTTTGCTGTAGGCAACGACCTTATCGGCATTGGGCTGAACCAGACCGCTGGTGAAGTTGACGGCTTCCTGCGCATCCTTCAGCGCGAAAGCTTCCTGCGTCTTCTGGCCGGCTTCGTCGAATGTGGCACGCGCAACTTTGAGGTTCAGGTCGACCAACTTCTCGAAACCATTGAATACCGCTTGCTGGAATGCGAGAAAATTTTCGACCGTGGCTTTCTGGTTGACGAGGACTTGTTGGGGGACCGCGCTCATATGAATTCCTTTACCCGTAAATGGTGGTAGGTAGCAGCCGGATTCACATGAATCCTGACTTGGTGATGGCGGTATGCTGCGCCGCACAAAACCCATTTTACAGGTCTCGAATCCCATGTCAACATCTATTCGCTGCACTGCAACATAATGATGAAACTTGATAGATATCAGTGGGATGCAGGCGCGCATACAAATTTGCGGGTTTACCCCGGCGGACAAGCGAGATTCCTTTGCCTTAGCATGACCACCGGGGCTTCAAAGGCCTTGTCTTGTCAAACGCATTTCAGGAATTAAGTAAATACTATGAAAAATTTCACCCTGAAGCTGTCAGCCGCCATGGTCATGGGCGCGGCCCTGCTCGGAGGAACGGCCGCTGCACAGAGCTACCCTGAGCGCCCCGTGAACATGGTGGTTCCGTTCTCCGCAGGTGGGCCCACCGATACGGTTGCACGCTCGCTGGCCGAGGCGATGCGTCCCACGCTCGGCGAGACCGTCGTGGTGGAAAACAAAGGCGGCGCCGGCGGCACCATCGGCGTAAGCCACGTGGCACGATCCAAACCAGACGGCCACACCATCCTGTTGATGCACATCGGTTTCTCCACGGCGCAATCTCTGTACAAGAACCCGGGCTACTCGTCAGACAGCTTCGAGCCCATTGGCTTGGTGCTTGACGTCCCCATGACCATCATCGCCCGCTCGGATTTCCCGGCCAACAACATCAATGAGCTGGTCGACTACATCAAGCAGAATCCGGACAAGGTCTCGCTGGCCAACGCGGGCATCGGCGCCGCCAGCCACCTGTGCGGCACCATGTTCGCAAGTGCGTTAGGCGTTGATTTGCTGACCATCCCGTACAAGGGCACCGGTCCGGCCATGAACGATCTGCTCGGTAAACAGGTCGACCTTCTGTGTGACCAGACTACCAACACCACGCAGCACATCAAGGCCGGCACGGTGAAGGCCTACGCGGTCACCAGTCCGCAGCGCGTTGCCACGCTGCCTGATCTTCCCACCATGCAGGAGTCCGGGTTCGAAGGCTTTGAAGTCGGTATCTGGCATGGCATGTGGGCACCCAAGGGCACACCCAAGGAAGCGCTCGACAAACTCCAGTCCGCCCTGAAGGCTGGTCTGGCCGACAAGGCCTTCCAGGATCGCATGGCAGGTTTGGGTGCCACGCTGCTGCCTGAGCGTGCCAACCCCGAAGCCTTGGCCGCACACGTGGATCAGCAAGTTCCGCAATGGGCTGAGCTGTTCAAGAAGGCAGGCGTCGAAGCTCAATAAGGCATAAAAAGAAGAAGGCCGCAGCCGTGGCGCCCTGCGGGGCGTCACGGTTCCCGGCCCACCTGATCGGCTCGTTACCGCAACCGCGGGATTATCTACCGGCTTCGTAGCCCAGCGCCTCGGATATCTGCAAGGCGGCACGCTGCAACTGCGGTATCCATTCATCCCTCAGGCGGTCGGCAGGCGCCGACAACGACAGCCCCGCCAGCAATTTACCGCTGTCGTCATGAATACCCGCCGCAATACACCGCACCCCGAGTTCCAGTTCTTCGTTGTCTCGCGCGTAGCCGTGGCGCCGCACCATCGCCAGTTCGCGTTCCAGTTTTTCGATGTCGGTGATGCTATTGCGCGTGGTACCCGCCAGGCCAGTGCGTAGCGCGTAGGCACGCACCTGCCGCGGTTCGACCATCGACAGAAAAAGCTTGCCGGTTGAAGTCAGGTGCAGCGGCGCATGGCCGCCGATTGCCCGCACCACCTGCATGCCGGAGCGCTCGCTCCAGGCGCGCTCTATATAGACGATTTCATCACCCTGCTGGAGCGATAAATTGACGGTCTGGCCGGTGACGCGATGCAGCTCTCGCATCGGCTCAAGCGCGACTTCCCGTACGTTCAATCTGCGCTTCACCAGCGAGCCCAGCTCCAGCAGGCGCATTCCCAACTGATACATGCCGCTGTCAACCCGGTCGACATAGCGGCCAGCCACCAGGTCATTCAGAATCCGGTGTGCCGTGGACGTATGCAAACCCGTTGCGGCCGCCAATTCCTTCAACGGCACCGGCTCCGAGTGCGTGGCAAGTACGTCAAGCAGCCGCATGGCTCGCTCGAGCACCTGGATGGCCATTTGAGAGCCATTCGATTGCGGGCTGGATTCGGCGCGCGGGATGGGCAGTATGTCGGGATGGGCTGATGTCATAGGCGAGGATGATGCGACGCAACAATTCCGTATGGTGAAATATACACCACCGCAACGATTTCGTCTCTCAGGGATTCAGCTCGCCGCCCAGGCGCTGTACTTCGGCGCGCAAGTAGGACAGGGCTTCCGCCGCTTCGGTCGGGTCACCCTTTACTCCCAGATCGATATGAGGCCGCCCGCTGCCCATACTCGGCAGGCTGAAGGCACGTACACCGGGCCAACGTCGCTCGAGTTCTTCCAGCGCCGGGGTGATGCGGGACTCCGCCATCTCGAACACGATGAAAGAATGCTCCACCCATTCGACTTGGTGATGCAGTGAGGGATATCGTTGATCGAGGGTCCATTCCATCATCGGCCAGGCAATGACGGGAAAGCCGGGCATGAAGGTGTGGTCCCGGATGAAGAAGCCCGGAATCTTGTTGTAGGGGTTGGGCACGATATCGCTACCCACGGGGAACACTCCCATCTCGAGGCGCGACTGGTTCTCTGGCAGCGACATATCCCCGCTACCACGCCCTGCCCTTTCGTTGTCGGCACATCGCTCGGTGATCAGTCTTTCGGCTTCGGGATGCAATGCCAGCTCAACCCCCAGGGCTTGCGCGGCGGCCTGGCGCGTCCGGTCATCCGGCGTGGAACCGATGCCGCCACAGCAGAAAACGATATCGCGGGTTGCAAAGCTACGCTCCAGCACCGCTGCAATCTCATCCTGCTCATCAGATACGATTTCCACCCCGCCCAGCTGTAGACCGCGTTCGGCCAGCAGACCGATCAGATGAGCCATGTGCTTGTCTTCCCGGCGGCCGGAAAGCAGTTCATCGCCGACCAGTATGAGTCGGATCTTGGGGAAACGCGGTTCAGTCATTGGGGAGTTCCAGCCAGTCGGTGCTGGCGCAAAGCTTCGAGCCCGAAATGCGCGAACACCAGAGAAGAAAACACCGGCATGAGCAGCCACGCCGGCGGCAACAAATTGACCAGTGCGAGACACAGACCGATAAGCCACCATTGGCGGTTGTGCCGCTGCCATATGTGGCGGCGCTCGGTAGCATTGGCGTGTTCCACCACGGCGTCCACCCGCAGCATCCGTGTAATGGCAAAGGTCCACCAGAAAATGGGCAGGATCACGGCAAACGGGGGAAACAGCCATAGCGGCATGGTCACGAGCCAGCCCAGCACGAAAAGGCCGCCCACCCACGCAGCGTTCCAGGCGCTGAGCACGGTGGCGTTATGTCCGTTGCGCCGCAGACCGGGGTAATTGGCCTTATCCAGGTGACCCAGCACGATCGGCATGATGAACACCGCGGCGATCACCAGGCCGAGGATGCCCGACATGGGCAGCAGGATACCCGCGGCAATAAGCGGGATCAGATAGAGCTTGATGGAGAAGAGACCGATGGCAACAAGCCAGCCATCGACGGTGTTGAGAATGCCCCAGTCGGCAGACTGCGTGGTAAGCCATTCCGTGAGCGGTGTCCAGAACGCCCACAACAAGACGATGGCGCCCACCAGCATAATGAAAAATGGCAGCAACACGGCCGCCAGCATTTTTGGGTGCAGTTGGGACACCAACGCGCGCTTGAAGGCCACTGCAACGGCGGTGAGCCCCGTAGGCCCGGACCTGCCTTCACGCACTGCCACCTGATATTCGTTCATACGCCGCTTCCGAACAAGACTGCTTTATCATACCTGCTATGAAGCTCTTCGATGCACAAACGGAACTGTCGGAACTTGCGCGCGAACTCAGTGCCCATCAAGGCCTGATCATCGCCTGCTATTGTGCGGCATGGTGCGATACCTGCAAGGAATACCGGCCGGGATTCGAAGCCCTCGCGGCGCGGTTGCCAGAGCACGTCTTCGTGTGGATAGACATCGAGGAAAACGAAGTGCTGCTTGACGATCACGAGGTCGAGAACTTCCCTACGCTGCTGGTGCAGTCCTCGGCAGGGAACCTGTTCTTCGGGCCGATGCTCCCGCATCCGGAACATCTGGAGCGGCTGGTGCTGGCAGCCGACCGTCAGCAGCCCATCACCGAGGGTGGGCCGGGTGATCTCAGAGAGTTAGTGGCGTCCGCCGCCCAATAGCACGCCGACCGACTTCCGGCGCTCGACGTCCTGCCCGGCATTTCCGGCAGCGGCACTCGCCGGCGCCTTGTCGGACGCGCCTTCGGAAGGCACATAGGGCTTGAAGAAGAAATCGTCCACCGGTTGTGACGCGCTTCGACCGTAGCCGGACGACGGACGACCGGAGCTTGAACGAGGGCGACGGGGTGCCGCGGGAACGTCGAGCTGGTCGCGCGGAATCTTCCGACCGATCAGCTTTTCAATATCGGCCAGGATGCGGTCTTCTTCGCCGGCAGCAAGAAAGCTGATTGCCTCACCGCTCGCACCGGCACGGCCGGTACGGCCGATACGGTGCACGTAGTCTTCGGCACTATGCGGAAGATCATAATTGATGACGCACGGCACACCCGCGACATCCAGGCCGCGAGCGGCCACATCGGTGGCCACCAGCACTTCGAGTTCGCCCGCCTTGAACGCCTCCAGCGCCTTCATCCGTTCGGCTTGGCTTTTGTCACCGTGGATGGATTCAGCCTTGACGCCGTCACGTATCAGTTCACGCGCCAGCCTGCTGCAGCCGATTTTGGTGTTCGAAAAGACTATGACCTGGCTCAGGTTGCGCGACTTCACCAGGTGAACCACGGCCGCCCGCTTCTCGGACGGTGCCAGCGCATACACCTTCTGTGTGACCGTATCCGCGGTAGCGTTGCGGGCAGCAACCTCGACTTCGGCCGGCTGATTCAGGTAGCTGCGGGCTAGCTTGCGAATCTCATTGCTGAAAGTGGCTGAAAACAGCAGCCCCTGGCGCCGCGCCGGCAGCAGCCGGTCGATGCGGTCGAGATCAGGCAGAAAGCCCATGTCGAGCATTCGGTCCGCTTCGTCGAGCACGAACAGCCCCACCTGGCTCAGGTTCACGTTCTTCTGTTCGATGTGATCCAGCAAGCGCCCCGGCGTCGCCACGAGCACTTCGCAACCGCGGCGTAAAGCCTCGCGTTGCGGGCCGATATCGACCCCCCCGAACACCACCGTGGAGCGCAGCGGCGTGTGCTTGCTGTATTGCGCCACACTGTTGTAGACCTGGTCGGCAAGCTCTCGTGTGGGGGCCAGTATCAGAGCACGCACGGGATGCCGAGCAGGCGATGCACTGCTGTTGGCAAGCGGCATGAGCCGATGGAGGATCGGCAGCGTGAACGCCGCCGTCTTGCCGGTACCCGTCTGCGCCGCACCCATGACGTCGCGTCCATCGAGAACCAGCGGGATAGCCGCTGCCTGGATCGGTGTCGGGGTGGTGTAGCCGGTTTCAGTGATGGCTTGCAACAGAGAGGGATGCAGGCCAAAATCCGGAAAGGTGGTGATGGGGTCTTGCTGGTTTTGAGTAGTTTCTATCATCGATGTGATTGTGCCGTGGGCGGCAACCCGCATACGGCGTCCATAACGCGTTGATTTTAACGCAGATATGCAATGCGCCAACGCGGTTGCAGCACCCACGCGACACTGTGCGCGCCGGTAGGCGCTAGAAGGGCCACCACGGGCGCAGCAGCCAGTAGGCCACCATGCCGCCCACGATCACCAGCAAGCTGTTCCGGGTCTTCCAATACAGCGCAATTGCCAGCACGGCCGCGGCGGCCTTCACGTCGAAGCTCGGCATGACGCCGGGCTGCCAGGGCAGCACTTCCGGCACAATGATGCCGGTGAGCGCCGCCGCCGGTGCATAGCGCAGCGCCCGGCGTACGCCATCCGACAGCGGAATATAGTCACCGAACAACATATAGCCTGCCCGGGTCAGCAGGCTGCATAGCGCCAGGAGCACAATGGCGCCGACCACATACCAGGTGTCAGCCGCCATGGTCACGCACGCTCCATCCGGCGAACCGCAAACTCACTGGCGACCCCGGCAACGATACCCGCGATCACGGCAGCGAGAAGCCCCAGCCGCAAGGGTAGCCCCTGCCCCAGCCAGGCCACTGCAGCGGACGCCACGATGCAGATGGCAACCGGCTTGGTGCTGACCAGCGGGATGACAACCGATAGCAACGCCAGTACGGCGGCGAACTCCAGCGACCACGAAGCCGGGATCACGCCGGCCAGGTAGATTCCCACTATCGAACATATATTCCACGCAAACCATCCGGGGCCTATGACCCCGAGGTAGTACCACAGGTGGCGCGGATCCTCGCGGCGCCGCGAATCGCCGTAACGCCCCATGAACAGCACGAACCCGATATCGGTGGAGAAGAAACCGACGCCCAGGCGGCGGGGCCAGCTCAAATGGCGAAAATACGGCTGCAGCGCCGCGCCGAATATGAGAAAGCGCATATTGACTACGAAGCCGGCCGCGAAGATCAGCCAAAGGGGCACGCCGTCGTTGATGAGCGGCAGCGAAGTCAGCTGTGCGGAACCCGCGTAGACGGCCAGCGTCATGAAGGTCGCCAGGGCCTCGGAAATCCCGGACTTGACGATGGCGATACCGGAGACCAACCCCCAGGTGCCCGTTGCGATGAGCGCGGGCACGGCATCGCGCAGCCCCAACATGAACTGCGCGCGCAGCCGCGGCGGCGGCCAACCTGGATTCGACCTGCTAGACGACACGATGCCCACCTTGGGGATAACCGGCAGTCGCATATTGTAAGCGTGTGTCCCTTGGTACAATCAAGCCTCTTTTGAGGGAGAGCGACATGTCGATGGCTGATCGTGATGGCGTCATATGGTATGACGGCAAACTGGTTCCCTGGCGCGAGGCCAATACACACGTATTGACCCACTCCCTCCATTACGGGCTGGCCGTGTTCGAAGGCGTCCGCGCCTATCACACTGAGCTTGGCACGGCGATCTTCCGGCTGCAGGACCACACCCGAAGGCTCTTCAATTCGGCGCACATCTACCAGATGCCGATCCCGTTCGATCCCGACACCATTAACGCGGCGCAATGCGAGGCGGTAAGGGCCAACGAGCTCGAGTCCTGCTATATCCGCCCGCTGGTGTTTTACGGTTCCGAAAAAATGGGCGTGTCGCCGAAGGGCGCACAGGTGCACGTGGCCATTGCGGCGTGGTCCTGGGGCGCGTATCTGGGTGAAGAAGCACTCAAATCCGGCATACGCGTGAAGATATCTTCGTATGCCAGGCAGCACGTCAACGTGACGATGCCGCGCGCCAAGGTGGCCAGCACGTATGCCAACTCCATACTGGCCAACGCGGAAGCGCTCGATCACGGCTACGACGAGGCCATTCTCCTGGATACCGACGGCTTCGTGGCCGAAGGGGCCGGCGAGAATCTCTTCATCGTGAAGGACGGCGTGTTGTACGAACCCGAGATTGCTTCGGCGCTCACCGGCATCACGCGAGCCACCGTACACACCCTGGCGGCGGACCTCGGCTTGCGCTTGCAGACCCGCCGCCTGACCCGAGACGACCTGTACATCGCCGACGAGGCCTTCTTCTCCGGCACCGCCGCCGAGATCACGCCCATCCGCGAAATTGACGGCCGCCGCATCGGCGCGGGGCAGCGCGGCCCCATCACGGAACAATTGCAGACCGCCTTCTTCGATGCAGCGCACGGCCGTAATTCCAAATATCATCATTGGCTGACGCCGGTCTGATCACCGGCTCCGAAAACCATTCCGTATCAGGACACACGTATGAGCAGTATTCCGCAGAACCCCGGTCACCAAGGCGAGACCGTTTACGTCGAGGCCAAGGACCTTCCCGTCTACTGCCCCGGCCCTCACGCTCCGCTGTGGAGCATGCACCCACGCGTTTACATCGAAGTCGTCCAGACAGGCGGCGCCATCTGCCCTTATTGCGGGACAGCGTATCAGCTCAAGGAAGGCGAGATCGTTCACGGCCACTGATATGCCAGGAGTGGTCCGTGTCAGCTAGCGTCGACACTTCGCCTTGTCCGGCGCCTTCGTGGCTTCCGGGCGGCCACGCGCAGACTCTCTATGGTGCGCTGGTCGTCCGCCATCACCGCATCTCGTTCGTCAGGGAACGCGTGGCGACTCCCGATGGCGACTTTCTGGATTTTGATTGGGCCGGACCCGGCCTGTTCGCCGATCGCGCCGCCGACGGCACGCAGGCATGGCCCGATCCACAGCTTCGCGCCTCCGCCGCAAGGCGCTGGATCGCCGACGAAGACCGGCGCCGCCTTGAACAGGCACCCGGCACTCCGGCCCTGATCATCTTCCACGGCCTGGAAGGCAGCAGTCGGAGCCACTACGCGCAGTCCATTGCGCAACATTTCCGGGCGCGCGGCTGGGTTACCGTCATCGCGCATTTCCGTGGCTGTTCGGGCTTCCCGAATCGCATGGCGCGCGCGTATTTCTCTGGTGATTCCGCAGACATCGGTTTCATGCTGGACACCGTACGGGCACGAGTCCCCCAAGCACGCTGGCATGCGGTCGGCATCTCGCTGGGTGGCAACGCCATGCTGAAACACCTTGGCGAGCAGGCTGGGGAAGCGGCCTGGCTACAGGCGGCGGCCGCGGTGTCCGTCCCGCTTGATCTCGTGGCCTGTGGGCAGGCGCTGTCCACTACCTGGAGTGGTCGACATCTGTACTGTCGGCACTTTCTGCGGACCATGCGGCCCAAGGTGCTCGAGAAGGCGCGCCGCTTTCCCGGCACAATCGACGCGCTGCGGCTGGCCCAGGTACGCACTCTGCGCGAATTCGACGACATCTACACGGCACCGATGCATGGCTATCGCAATGCACTCGATTACTGGACCCGTGCTTCCAGCAAGCCGAAGTTGAAAGGCATTGCCGTTCCCACGCTGGTGCTGAACGCCCGAAATGACCCTTTCGTGCCCGAGGCGTCGCTGCCCGGCACGCATGATTGCTCGCCTTCGGTGCTACTGCACCAGCCGGCCGAAGGCGGCCATGCCGGCTTCGTGACCGGTCCGTTCCCCGGTAATCTGAACTGGCTTCCGAATCGCCTGGCGCAGTTCTTTGAGCAACACGCGGTAAAAGCCGGCCCTGCAGCGATCAGCTCTTGAACCGCTCCAGCAGGGCCCGATCGGATTCCAGCCGTTCGCGCAGCTGGCGTATGCGCACATCGAGTTCCGACTGCTCATAGAAGTCCCGGCTCATGGCGCGCGCCTGCTGCAATTGCTCCACCGCTGCGGGAAGCGCGCCGGTCAGCTCGTAAAAGGTGGCCATGGATCGGCGGGCGTCCGCACGGCGGCCTAGCTCCTCCTGGCTGCGTGCCAGCAACTGCCAGAGACGCGGCACTTCAGGCCACTGCTCAAGGCGCGACTGAAGCGCGGCAGCCGCCTCGTTGTGTCGGCCACTTCCCTGCAACGCCTCGATCTGGGCCAGCGCAACCCCCTGGCTGTCCGGCCACCTCCGCACACCCTGTTCAGCCAGCGTCAGCGCCCGCTGGTTATCTCCCTGCGCAAGGGCCACCGACACTTCCAGGCCGGTGATCTGCGCCGACTCGCGGCCACCCTCACGCGCCCGCGCGATAGCCTGTTCCGCGGCAGGAAAATCCCGGCGCTTATAGGCGGCGTAAGCCAGGCCATACCAGGCGGCCGAACGTTGCACTCCTTCGGAGTTCCCGGCACGGGCACGCAGCGTGTCTTCGGCCGAGCGCAGCGCCTGCCCTGCCCGCGCCTGCTCGATACGCAGTTTCTCGCGGATGTACCAGAAATCGTCGCTGCTGGGCCGCTCCGCCGGGGTCAGGCGCATGATGCGGTTCTGGGCGTCCGACATGCGCTGGACAGACAGCGGGTGCGTACTCGTATAGACATTGCCGCTCACGCTCTGGTTGAGACGCGAGGAGTTTTCAAGGCGTTCGAACATGCGAACCATGCCGCCCGGGTCGTATCCGGCGCGGGTCATCATGTCGAGACCGGCGCGGTCCGCCTCCTGCTCCGCCTGCCGCGAGAACCCCAGCTGTTGGTCCACCGCCGCGGCCTGCCCGAAGGCGGCCACGCCCATTGCCAGATCCGGACTGCCCGAAAGGGCCGCCAGCAATGCGCCCGCCAGCGCCGCCATCATGGTGTGGCCGCTCTGGGCTCTTTGGGTCATGCCGCGCGCAATATGCCGCTGCAGCACGTGGCCGATTTCGTGGGCGACAACGGAAGCCAGCTCGGACTCTGATTCTGCTGCCACCACCAGACCGCTGTTGATGCCGATGTAGCCGCCCGGCAACGCGAAGGCGTTGATCTGAGGATCCCGCAACGCAAAGACATTGATCCGTTCGGCCGCGCCGACAGCGCGCGACGCGAGCCTTCGGCCCATGTCGGTCAGATATTGGAGGACATCCAGATCACCGATGTAGCTGGGATCCCGCCTGCCCTGCTCCATGATGGCGTCACCCAGCGTGCGCTCGAGTCCCGGCGACAATTCGGCTGAGGCGGCCGCACCCATGCTGGGTATTCCAACGGGCTGGCCGTAGGCAGCCAGCGGCAGCCCGGCCGCCACGGCAAGCGCCACGGCGCCGCCGGCGATTGCATGCCGCAATGAGCGGAACGAATGTGATTGGTATGCCGTGCGCCTCATGCCGCCCCCCCCCTTCAGGAGATGGCCGGCACACGCGGCGGAGCCGGCCTTCTCTTCTGCGGCAGCCGGTTACGCGCGGACAGCCTCATGACCGTCGACAAGGCATAGAGAACACCAAAGACCTCGATGAAGCCCGCGAGCACCCACATGGTGAGCCCGCCGATGGCCTGGTCTGTAACCGCCGTCATGCCTGGGATGGCTCGACCGCAGAGATCGAAGATGGGGTAGAGGTCGGTTTCGGAGAAGGTGATGACCGCGCCGACGATGATCTGCGGCACCATGGTGATGATCGGGCAGAACACGCGGCCTCCCGGGGACAGAACCGCCGGTGGACTGGGCCGCCGATCGAGAATCAGGTTCCAGTACATGAAGCCGCTAATCACTACCGACCAGTTCATCAACCGGTACAGGCGCCAGTCAAGCATGGAATAGAACTGGACCGTGGGGATCAGGAAGCCGATCACCAGGATCACGAACAGGAACGGCACCAGGATGCGATTCGTGAGGACGGCTTCGATGCCTCTGCCCAGGCGAGTGCGCCGGAAGTCGCGCAGGCGCACGCGCCAGCGCATGGGCAGGCCTGCCCGCATTGCCTGGCCCGGGTATGCGGCCATGATCAGCAGCGGGCCGAGGTGATGCAGCACCAGATGCTGTAGGCGGTGAATGAAGAACATGCGCTCGGCGTAGTAGTCGAGCTGGGTGTGCATGGTCAGGTAGAGGATGACCATGCCCGACCAGAACAGCACCTTGCGGGCGGTTGAGACCCGGTGGACGGCGCATCCGCGCCAGAAGAGCCATGCACCCGCAAAGAACAGGATCAGAAACGCGGGAGAGAACTCCCAGGGGATCAACCATTCGAGCAGGTGCATGGGGTGTCCGATCAACCTCGTGGGGTTTTAGTTTAAAGCATGCCCGCGCTGCGCACCCCAATGGATCTCATGGATTCCCGGATGGGACCGCAGTCGATGCGCACGGCTCATGAGCTCTGAACGCAACGGCGGTGGGCAATCGAGCATCACGCTGGCGCGAACCATACCCGCCGGCTGCCCGTAATCGACGCTCAGTTGCGCGATCTGGATTCCGCCGGCATGCAGATCACGATAGATTTGACGCCGGACAGCGGGAAGATGTTCCCGCGGAAACACCACGGTCAGACGCGAGGTGTTGCGGAAGTTGCGAGCGGCTGCAGGCTGCAGCCCTGCGCGACGCAGGAAAAGATGAAACAGACGCATGACGACTCCTGCCCCGGCTGACACGCCGGGAGTTGGCCTGCGGCATGCCACAGGCAATGTTCTTGGGGAACGGCGGGAGGA
>JAJUGH010000053.1 GCA_029268265.1 Alcaligenaceae bacterium
CCGGCCGGCCTGACACCATCGTGCTGGCGGTGCTTGTCGTGGGTTTCGTGCTGGGCTGCGTCGCCTGCGAAAGAACCGGTAAGGCGCTGGGCGTGCCCGACCACGGCGGGATGGTGTGGGATGAGATCGTTGCGTTCTGGCTGGTCCTATGGCTGACGCCTGATACGCTCGCGGCCCAGGCTGTCGCCTTTGTGGTTTTCCGAGTATTCGATATCGCCAAGCCGCAGCCGGTTCGCTACTTCGATAGGCGTTTCCATGGTGGCTTCGGCGTCATGGCAGACGACATCGTGTCCGCAGCATACAGTTTGCTTGTCATGGCCATCCTCGTCACTTTTGGAGTGTTCGCATGACACCTCGAGATACCACCCAACTGGCCCGCGAACTGGGCGAGCGGCTCGTTGATAAAGGATGGATGTTTTCATGTGCGGAATCATGCACCGGCGGCATGCTGGCGGTGGCCATGACCGAAATACCAGGGTCCAGTGAGTGGTTTGATCGCGGCATCGTTGCCTATAGCAATGCGGCCAAGGTCGATCTACTGGGCGTGCATCCCGAGACGCTCGAGCGGTTCGGCGCCGTGAGCGAGGAAACCGCCATGGAAATGGCCGCCGGCGTGCTGGCGGGAGCGCCTGACAGCGATTTCGCCGTCTCGACCACCGGAGTGGCCGGCCCGGGCGGAGCAACGCCCGGCAAACCGGTGGGTATGGTGTGCTTTGGCTTTGCCACGCGCACGGGGCAGGGCGTGGTCACCCGGGCCGAGACTCGGGTGTTTCCCGGTGATCGGGCCGAAGTCCGTCTGGCTGCCGTGACGTTCGCCCTGACGATGGCCCTGGAGTTCAATCCGGAAGACAGTTTCCTGTAAAGCGGGGCACGTTCAGGGTGCCGCGCTCCCGCATCGCAATGAAGGCGCCGCGTTCAGGGTGTCACGGCGTTGATGGCGTCGCGCGTTTCGCGTGCGACCCGGGCGGCGGCATCGCGCCAGTCGTCGCCCGAACTGGCATAGAGAATGGCGCGCGACGAGTTGATCATCATGCCGGTATGGCGGCTGTTGCGGCCGGCCAGCACCGTGTCGGGCACGCTGCCACCCTGAGCGCCGATGCCCGGAATCAGTAGGGGCATGTCTCCCACGCGCTCACGTACCTTGGCAATTTCCTGCGGGAACGTCGCGCCCACGACCAGGCCGCATTGACCGCCGCGATCCCATTTCTCGGCCACCATCGACGCCACGCGAAGATACAGCGGCGTACCGTCCCGGTCTTCCAGGAACTGCAAGTCCGAGCCGCCAGGGTTCGAGGTGCGGCAAAGCACGATGACCCCGCGATCGTCCCACTCAAGGTAAGGTGCCACGCTGTCATGGCCCATATACGGGTTCACCGTGACCGCATCCGCCCCGTAGCGTTCAAACGCCTCACGCGCATATTGCTCGGCAGTGGAGCCGATGTCGCCGCGCTTCGCGTCCAGCACCAGCGGCAATCTCGGATGCTTCTCGCGTATGTAGCGGCAGAGCGCTTCCAGTTGCTCTTCTGCCGCCAATGCCGCGAAGTAAGCGATCTGGGGCTTGAAACCGCAGACATAAGGCGCCGTGGCGTCAACAATGCCGCGGCAGAACTCGAAGACGGCATCAGGCCGGCCCAGAAGCTGCGGAGGAAATCTGGATGTGTCGGGGTCGAGGCCCACCATCAGCATGGAGCCGGAATCCGCCCATGCGGCATCGAGTCGGTCGTGAAAATTCATGGAGAAGAAGACCTGCTTGCGGTTTGTAAGAAGGTCAGCGGGCCGGCCAGCGGCCGCCGAGCAGTTCGGTGGCACGGCGTGCGGCTTCAACCACCATTTTCGATTGCCGGGCGATCGCCTCCTCGGTGAAACGTTCCTTGGGTCCGGAAAGCGAAATGGCACCCAGGAACTCGTTGTCCGAGCCGAACACGGCAGCCGCTACGGCCGCACAATCGGGATCCCGTTCTCCGATGGAGACCGCCAGAACGGTATCTGCCGAAGGCGATACTCCGGTGCCGCGGAAAGTCGCGATAAGCTTGCCGGCCGCACCGCGGTCTAGCGGCAGCAGGTCGCCTACATCGATACGGTCCAGCGTGGAATGGTGAGAATCGATGCGAAGCAGGCAGATGCGGTGGACATCATCGTGATGGACGTGGAACGAAGCGCTTTCGCTCCCTTGCTCCACCAACTCCGATAGAAGGGGAGTGAGCACCGCGGACACCCGATACGTGGCTTCGTACGAGCGGCCCAACTCGTGGGCGTAAGAGCCAAGGGCATAGCATCCGTTGCTGCGCCGTACGACCAGTGAAGCCCGTTCAAGCGAAGCAAGCAGACGCAGCAAGGTGCTCTTGTAGTATCCCGTCGCGCGGGCCAGGTCGGCCAGCGTAATGGGCGAAGATTGGCGAGCGATCGCACGAAGGATCGCCATCGCTCTGTCTACGGCAGCGACGCCGCCGCTGTCTGTTTCCTGTGTCATGTCCCGCGACGTTTCAATAAGGGTTCCCGATTATGCCATGGCACATGGCCATGACCCGGGGGCGGACGTGTGCGCGAGACTGCCTGGCTCACACGTCCGGCGCGTACCCGCTGTCTTCAGGTGTTTTCGAACACGAGGCTGATGGCCGGTGCGTACTTGTCGGCATGCCCCTGTTCGATGGCGGCTTCAAAGCAGGCCACGAGGTTGCGCGCGCCCGTGGCATCCACGCCCACCGAGGTGGCCAGGTCCACGGCGTATTCGAGATCCTTCTTGGCGTAGGAAACCGGGAAGGCACGTTCAGGGAAGACCTGCGGGACGATCGCCTTCAGGCCATGGTTGCGCAAGGCGAAGCTATCGGCCGAGCCGGTGGACATGGCCTTGAAGAGGCGCTCGGGGTCGACACCGGCGCGCGCGCCGATGGCCCGGGCTTCAGCCAGCGCAAGCACGGTCTCGTAGAGCACCATATTGTTCAGAATCTTCACAACCTGCCCGGCGCCGATGTCGCCCGCATGGGTGATGTCCGATGCGAAACAGGCGATCAAGGGTTCGATTCGCTGGAACAGCTCATCCGGCGCGCCCACCGGTACGGCCAATGTCCCCGCCTCGGCCGCGGCGCGGGTGCGCATGACCGGCGCGTCGGCGAACGCGATGCCGCGCTCGGCCAACTTGGCGGCCAGCTCGCGGGTGAGCGGGGCCGGCGAGGTGCTGAGGTCGACGATGACCTGGCCGCTACGGCATTGAGCAAGCAAACCGGGCGTGTCGCCGCCTTCCACCAGTGCGCGCACCACCTTCCCGGAAGGGAGAGACAGGAAAATGATGTCGGCCGCGGCAGCGATTTCCGCTACCGAGGCTTTCTTGACGCCGTGTGCAGCGAGTCGATCGAGCGGGGCCTGGTCGAGGTCCGACGCCAGTACGACGCTGCCGGTCTTCGTGGCCAGGTGGCGGCACATGGGTTCGCCCATGACGCCGACGCCGATGAAGCCGATGGTCTTGAATTCAGTCATGTGGGGTCCTATTGCTTTAATGATTGTGTCGAAAGCCGGCCAGGCCATATTGCGGGGATCCATGCTCCAGTAGAGGCCTTTGCTCTGCTGGTAGAGGCGGATGCCGGTCACGCCCTTTTCGCGCCCGATACCACTCTCTTTGAAGCCTCCGAAGGGGGTGGCAATCGACAGCTGCTTGTAGGTGTTGATCCACACCAGGCCGGTCTGCAACGCACGAGCCACGCGCCATGCCCGCTGATAGTTGCCGGTCCATACACCGCCGGCCAGACCGTACAGGCTGTCGTTGGCCTGTTCGATGAGGTCTGCTTCGTCATCGAATGGCAGCACGCACAAGACTGGCCCGAAGATTTCCTCGCGTACGCAGGTGGCCTGATTGCCGAGGCCGGCGATGATGGTGGGCAGGAAGAAGGCGCCATTGGCCAGTTCCGCTGCTTCTGGGCGTTCGCCGCCCAGCAGGATCTGTCCGCCTTCCGCACGTGCACTGGCAACGTATTTCTCCACGCGATCACGCTGCGCAAAGCTGGCCAGGGGACCCATTTCCGAGGAGGGATCTTCTGGCAGTCCGACCTTGATGCGGCCGGCGCGTTCCACCAGCAGCGTCACGAGCTTGTCGTAGACGCTGCGCTGGACGAAGAGTCGGGAGCCGGCGACGCAGGACTGGCCGCTGCCTTCGAAAATGCCGCCCATGATGTTTTCAACGGCTGCTTCCAGATTGGCGTCTTCGAAAACAATGTGTGGCGATTTGCCGCCCAGTTCGAGGGCGACCGGAATCAGACGTTCAGCCGCGATCATGCCGATTGCGCGACCCGTGGCGGTGCCCCCGGTGAACGACACCATGCCGACGCCCGGGTGTTGCACCAGCCACTTTCCGGTGGTCGCACCCAGGCCCGTGACCACGTTCAGAACTCCGGCAGGAAGCCCGGCTTCCAGGGCCACTTCGCCCAGAAGGAGTGCGGCGGAGGGAGTGACTTCCGAAGGTTTCAGAATGACGGCGTTACCGGCGGCCAGCGCGGGCGCGACCTTCTGCGCCTCCATGGTGAGTGGAGAATTCCACGGTGTAATGGCCGCCACCACCCCGTAAGGCTCGTAAGCGGTCATGGAGAGATAGTCGCCGCGCGAGGGGGTCACTTCAGCGCCTTGGGTTTCACAGACGGCGGCATAGAAGCGGAAGGTGGCTGCAGCGCTGGCCGCCTGTGCCTTGCACTCCGACCAGACCTTGCCGTTTTCCATCATCTGCGCGCGGGCGAACTCGTCCGCCCGCTCGGTGATGCGGTTGGCGATCCGGTTCAATACCTGCGCCCGTACGTGAGGCAGCATCTCGCGCCATTTGGGGTCTTGCGCGGCGCGCCGAGCCGACGCGACGGCAGCGTCTATGTGGTTCTTGTCAGCAGCCGAGACCTGATAGTTCACTTGGCCGGTGGCGGGGTTGACCGACTCGAAGGGGTCGGCTGCGGCGGTGATCCACTCGCCATTGATGAGGAAGGCCTTGGGCGTAGAGGCCGGTTGGGGCGACATGTATGCTGCACTCCTGTGTCGATTCGCTATTTCGGTAAAGACGTATTCTGCTTTGCAGAACGTGTGTTCTGTTATGAATTATCAAACTGGGGGGATCGCATGTCAAGAACGATGGTATGGGCGGGTTAACCCTAGTCATCATTTGCATTGACATAGACATTCCTAAAATTTTACATTCTCCAATAGAACATTTGTTCTTTCTGAAAGAACGATGTCCATGTCTCTCGGGCCCTGATGAAGGCCACTGTTTTAGGAACCAAGCATGAAGAGAAGTATCACGTTGGCCGCCGGTCTTGCTTCGCTCACCATGAGCGCGGCGGTGTGGGCGCAAGACTACCCCACCCAGTCGATCGAGATGGTCGTGCCCTACGCCGCCGGCGGCGCCACCGATGTCATCGCCCGACTGGTGGCGACCGACCTGCCGGCGGAGCTGGGCCAGCCCGTGGTGGTCGTCAACAAGCCGGGTGCCGGCACCACGCTGGCGGGCTTCGAAATGTCTCGCGCCAATCCGGACGGCTACAAGATCTACATGACGACCGCGGCTCATACGATCAGCGCGAGCCTTTACGGCAACCTGCGCTATGACCCGATCAAGGACTTCGCACCCATCCACCTCGTGGCACGGATCCCCATCGTGCTGGTGACGGCGCCTAACTTCAAGGCACAGACACTGGCCGAGTACGTTGAGTATGCGAAGACAACCAAGCAAGGCGTTTCGGTGGGGTCCCCCGGCAATGGAAGTCCGCAGCACCTGGCGCAGGCTCTCTTCCAGACGAAGACCGGTTCGAACTTCGTTCACATCCCTTATCGCGGTGACGCACCCATGATGACGGATCTGATCGCCGGCCAAGTTGAGTCTGCTTTCGTTACGTTATCCGCTGCGCTGCCCCATATCCAGTCGGGCAAGGTGAAGGCGATCGCCGTCGCGAACCCCACGCGGATCGATGCCATCAAGGATGTGCCGACCATGGAAGAAGCAGGTGTCCCCGGTTTCAATGCGGCTACCTGGTTTGCGGTGTTTGGTCCTGCCGGCATGGAGCCCCAGGTCGAAGAGCGTCTGCATCAGGCGGTGAACAAAGTGGCGTCCAACCCCGCCTTCGTGGAACGCATTGAAAGCATGGGTGGCGTAGTGGTCAATATGGGCCCGGCCGAATTCCGCGATTACGTGAAGGAAGAGGCCGCACAATGGGCGCAAGCCGTTGAAGCGTCCGGCGCACGCGTGGACTGATCTTGCGGTAGTTATCTTGCGGTAGTTGTTTGAAGCGCGGGGCCTTACGGCCCCGCTTTCGCTTTGGTGGGCGGCAAGTGCAGTTGCACAATGTCGATGTCCGTTCCGGCCAGCCGCGGGTAGATCTCCAGTACTCGGGGATCATGACCGGGCACGATATGGTCCGGGGTATCCGCAGCGGCGTGCAGCCTTGCATACCCCTGCAGCATGTCCGCCACGCTGTGCACGATCGGGAAGGGTCTGCCGGCTTCCATGTTCTCGTAGAAATGTGAAGCGTCTGAAGCCAGGACGATCCATCCTCGGGCAGTATGGACTTGCACTGCCTGCAGCCCCTTCGTGTGCCCCCCGATGCGTAGCAGACGTATGCCTGGCGCGGCGTCGCCATCGCCATCATGGAAGACGACGCGTTCCTGATAGACACTGCGGACTAGTTCCACCACGTCCTCGACCGAGTAGGCATGGCGCATTGCTCCATGGCACATGCAGCGACCGGTGGCATACTCGACTTCTGCATCCTGAATGTGGAATCTGGCATGAGGCAGCTTGTCCAGGTTCCCCGCGTGGTCGTAATGAAGGTGCGTCAGGATGACATCCGAGATGTCCTGAGGCTCTACATTCAACGCCGCCAGGCCATCGATAGGACAGCACAGCAGCTCACGCTGCCGCACGCGGGCGGTCTCGGCGTTGAAGCCGGTGTCCACGAGAATGCAGCGCGTGGGCGACCTCAAAAGCCATACGAAGAAGTCCATGGGCATCGGTGCGTCATGCGGGTCACCGCCCAGAAAATTATCGCTGCGTTGCCGAGGCATATGCGCGTAGCGCAGGGCGTACACCTCGTATGTGTCCGGAGCGCTAGAGCGCCTGTCCATATCAAACTCCGAGATAAGCTTTTTGCACGAAAGGGTCTTCCAGCAGCTCGTGGCCACGGCCACTGCGGACCACTTCCCCATGTTCGAGGGCGTAGGCGTTATGCGATAGACGCAGGGCCAGCCGAGCATTCTGTTCCACCAGAATGATGGACATTCCCTTTTCCTTGTTGATGCGCTGGATCGCATGCGCAATTTCCCCTACGACCTTGGGAGCGATGCCGAGGGAGGGCTCGTCGAGCATCAGCAAGCGCGGATGCGCCATCAGGGCTCGCCCGATAGCCACCATCTGCTGCTCTCCCCCGGAGAGCGACCCTGCAAGTTGCCGACGACGCTCGCGAACACGCGGGAAGAGATCGTAGATCTCATCAAGCATCTGCCCGATGACTGAGCGGGGGCGCACCGCATAAGCGCCGGTCAGGAGATTGTCCTGGACCGACATGCGGCCGAACAGGCGCCGGCCCTCCGGCGAAAGCGCGATGCCGCTGCGGACTCGTGCGGCTGAATTCAGCTGCGTGATCTCCTTGCCGTCAAAGCTTGTGCTGCCGCCGGCGGCGGATACCAATCCCACGATGGCCCGTAGCGTCGTACTCTTGCCCGCGCCGTTGGAGCCGATGAGGGCGACAATTTCGCCCTCGTCGACAGAGAAGCTGATATCACGTATCGCTTCGAGCGCACCGTAACGTACCGTGAGGTCGCGGACTTCAAGCATGGGCCTAGTCGGGAGCTCCGAGATAGGCTTCGATAACGGCGGGATGGTTGCGGATTTCCTCGGGCGTGCCTTCGGCGATCTTCTGGCCCTGAACGAGCACGACGATACGCTGGCATAGTTCCATCACCAGGGCCATGTGGTGTTCAACAAGCAGCAACGTAAGGCCATGGTCGTCTCGCAGCCGCCTCAGCAGCCGTGCGAGTTCGTTGCATTCTTCGTGATTCAGGCCCGCGGCCGG
Source organism: Alcaligenaceae bacterium (assembly GCA_029268265.1). Classification (GTDB taxonomy): domain Bacteria; phylum Pseudomonadota; class Gammaproteobacteria; order Burkholderiales; family Burkholderiaceae_B; genus Yanghanlia. The sequence goes on from JAJUGH010000053.1 coordinate 8,034, forward strand.
TTCGTCGAGCAGCAGCATGGTGGGCTTGGTAGCCAGAGCGACGGCAATGCCAAGCTTCTTCTGCAGCCCGTATGGCAGGCTGCCGGCTTCGGCGTGCGCCCAGCGTTTCAGATCGGTGATTTCCAGAATGCGGTCGATTTCATCCTGAACTTGCCCGATGGGCAGGTCGCGATGATGGCGCCCCGTGACAGGGCCGACCATCGACTCCTTAATGCGCGGCAACATTCCGCGATAGATGTTGCTTGCGGTGGTTTCACCGGGGTAGGTCGAGGTGGCCTGAAAGGTTCGTGCCAGACCTGCAACAACGACGCGGCTCGGAGGCAGACCGGATATTCTCTGGCCGTTGTAGCTCACCTCGCCGCTGGAGGGCGGGATGGTGCCGGTGACCACGTTGAACGCGGTGGTCTTGCCAGCTCCGTTGGGTCCGATCAGCCCGACGATCTCACCGCGATGCACGGAAAAGTCGAGGTCGCGAAGTGCCATCAGGCCACCAAAGCGGCGGCTGACGCCGGATATTTTGAGCAAGGGTTCGGTGTTCCGCATCTTATTTCCGCTTCCGTAGGGCGTTGAACCGTTGCGGCAGGTCGGCCAGGCCGCCCGGCATGAACCGCAGGATCAGGATCAGGGCTGCGCCATAGAAAATGTGCTGGGTTTGCACGGCGCCACGGAAGAGCTCCGGCAACGGCGTGAGTATGATGGCGCCGACGAGCGGGCCCCAGCTCGAGGTTCGGCCACCAATCACCAGCATGATGATCAGTGCGATGGAAATACTCGTGTTGAACGACTCCGGCGAGATATAGCCGATGTACCTGCTTTGCAGGATGCCGGCCAGGGCCGCCAGCGAGCATCCCGCAACGAATGCGAAGATCTGCAGACGGTGCACGCTCAGGCCGGTGGCTTCCGCCAATGCCGGATTGACCGCCACGGAGTCCAGCGCATGGCCCAGAGGCTTCTTGAACAGGCGGTAAAGGCCCCATGTCGAGAGCAACGCTGCGGCCAACGCCAGCGAGTAGAACGCCGGACGGGTCGCGAAACTCACGCCAAGCAACTCGATGGCCGGAATGCCGGCGATCCCGTTGGCTCCGCCCGTAACGCTGGAGAAGTCGAGCAGGACCAGGCGCACGAGTTCCCCGAAAGCGAACGTGACCAGCACAAAGTACACGCCCCGCAGACGCAAGATCGCCCATCCCAAGGTGAATGCGATCAAGGCGGTGACCGCCACGCCCAGCAGCATGGCGGGGACGAGCGGAAGGCCGAACATACTGCCGCTCAGCACCGCTACGTACGCACCGATCCCCATGAACGCAGCATGACCCAAAGAGAGTTGCCCCGATCGGCTGATCAGCGCCAACCCGTTGACGGCGATGATATTGAGACATGTCAGTACGGCCAAATGCTGTACGAACTCGCTGGCGAACCATGGGACCACGGCGATGATGGCGACGGCCACAAGAATCAATGGAAGCATGCTGCGGCCGGTCGATGGGGTGGTGGAGGTGATGGAAGATGCAGTCATATCAAGCCTCGCCTTGGCCCAGAATGCCGCGCGGGCGCACGACGAGCATAAGGATGACCAGTACGAAAATGAGCATGTCGGCCGTGCTCGTGCTGAAGAACAGACTGGTGTAGCTTTCCACCAGGCCAAGCGCGAGCCCTGCCACGGCGGCCCCCGGGATGCTGCCCAGGCCGCCCAGGATCACGACGATGAAGGCCTTGAGTAGCGGAGCGGTGCCCACGAAGGGCGACACCGAGAAGAGGGGTGCCATCAGGGAGCCCGCAACGGCCGCAAGGCCTACCCCCAGGCCGAAGCCCAAGGGGTAGTACACCCGTGCGCGGATCCCCTGAATCGATGCAATCTCGAAGTCTTCGACGACGGCGCGCAGTGCACGGCCGCCCCGGGAATGCTTGAGAAAGACATAAAGCAGGACCAGCACTACCAGCGCGAAGCCCACCACGTAGAGCCGTGAAGTCGGGATGACGATATCGCCGAGTCGTGTGACGCCACGGACGATGGAAGGCATGGACAGCGGGTCGGGACCGAAGAACATCAGCGCCAGATTTTGCAGGATCATGGCGATGCCAATGGTGGCGATCATTCCGTTGAGTTCGTCGTGACGAAACGGCTTGAGAATGAACCATTCCATGAACGCGCCCAGCACTACCGCGCCCGCGAACGTTACCGCAAGCGTGGCCAGAAACGGCAGCCCGACGTGCGCTGTAAGGAAGTACGCCGAGAAGGCACCCAGCATGTAGTACTCGCCGTGAGCAAAGTTCACGATGCGCATTACGCCGAACACCAGCGTGAACCCTACAGCCATGAGCAGGTATAGCAGGCCGACGACCAGCCCGTTCACGGTCGCCTGGGCGATGAGGATGCTCCAGTCCACGTTGTGTCTCCGGGTTATTCGCAGCGAGCCACGGTGCAGGCGGCGCGTATGACTTCCTTGCCGTCAATGACTTCCGCTACGTAGAACGGCGCGTTCAACTGATGGTTGATGCCGTAGCTTTCCTGTCCCGTCCAGTTCAGGGTTCCAAGAGCGCCTTCAAAGTCCTTGATGGCCGCCAGTTCTTTTTGCACGGCTTCCGTGTCGGTGACCGTACCGGCACGACGCATGGCTTCGAACAGCATGTTGGTGCCGTCGTAGAAGGCGGGGCTGAAGCCGTTCATGGTGTGCTTGTAATTGGCGGCATAGAGGTCGGCATAAGCCTTGGTGGAAGGGAGCTCCGGATTAATGGGAGTGTGGACGAACATTCCTTCCGCGGATTCGACGCCCGCGACGTTCACGATCTCCTGAGTCGCCGGGCCACCCGTACGAACGATTTTTCCCGTGAAACCGATTTCCCGGGCCTGCTTGACGATGAGGCCCGCGGTGGTGGGCGAGTTTCCATCGAGCTCGATGGTGTCGATCCCCCGAGCCGCCATACGCGTCAGCAAAGGAACGAAGTCGACACGATCGCGTTCGAAAAATTCTGTCGCTACCAGGTCGGCGCCGGCCGTGCCGTACGCTGCCTTCAAGTCTTGAGCGATCTGGTGTCCGGTTTCATCGTTGGGGAACAGCGCACCGACCTTCTTTACCCCCTGCGACTTCACGAGCCAGTCGATTTGCGGCTGAGAAACCTCGGCTGTCGTGACGTTGGGGCGGAAGGTGTAGGGCTTGTCGGCTTGAAGCGCCTTGGCGGTGAAGCCCAGCGTGATGACGATCACCTTGTTCTTTTCGGTGATGGGCTGGATTGCGAGTGCCGGAGCCGACCCGACAGGGCCGATGATGTACTTGACCTTGTCTTCGAAGACCAGCCGGTTGGCAACGGTCACCGCCTCATTGGCTTGATATTTGTCGTCATAGGCCACCACGCTGACCTTGTATCGTTTTCCGTCGACTTCGAGTCCGCCGTCCTGGTTGACTTGCATGGCGGCGAGTTCTGCAGCGTTCTTCATGCCCTGGCCCCAGGCGGCGCCTGCGCCGGAGAGCGTGACCAATGCCCCGATCTTCAGTTCCTGAGTGTCCTGTGCCTGCACGGCAAGAGGAAAGGCGGCGCATAGCAAAGTGGCGGCCAATTTGTTGAGTTTCATTCTTCGTCTCCTGTGAGAACGGGTGCCGGCGGCGCCCGAGGTGCTTCTAGTTTTGAGAGCCGTGGTCGGCCTTTGCGTGAGTTGTTGTATGGATGTCGTCCAATACCGGCATGATGTATTTGCGAAACTGTGCCGGGTTCTCGCTCATGGGAAAGTGACCCAGCTCCTGCATGATCGTGACCTTGGCGCCCGGTATTGCTTGCGCAGTGCGCAGCGTGTCTTCGGGTGAGCACGAGAAGTCGTATTCGCCCGTCAGCAGGTAGAGCGGGCATTTCGCGGTGTCGATGTTGGTGAGCTTGCCGCGCAGGTCTGCATCCACCCGGTAGAAATACAGGTCGCCCTTGAATACGCCTGGGCCGCCCTGCATGTACTGCCACAGTGTTTCATGGCGGTATTGCTCGGGTGACTGCGGCGCGACCAGGCCCGAGACCAGCGCGGCGCAGACCTCGCCGCCGTGGACGTCGCCCCGATGCAGCCAATCGGTGTCGTACCACGGCTGCTGGTAGTCGGCGCTCTCCACCCCGATCAATGCGCGGAAGTGTTCGGCATGCGAGTTCGCGAGTTCGAGCACGATCCGGCCGCCGATCGAGCAGCCGATCAGCACGGGTTTATCGAGGCCCAGCGCGCGACAGAAGGACAGGATTGTGTCGACGTAGAGTTCGGTGGTGAGCCGGTACTCGGTCTGCTGAGAATTCGCCGGCGGATATGACTTTCCATGCCAGGGCAGATCGAAGGCAATGACGCGATAACGGTCCGTGATTTCAGGATCACTGAGCATATGCCGGTATTGGCGGCCGTCAGCGCCGGCGGTGTGCAGGCACACCAGTGGGATGCCCGAGCCCGCTTCTTCAAAGTACACGCGGCAGTTTGAGCCGGCGATCTCGACATTCACGTAGCGGCCCACCATGGGTTCCAGAGCCGCCATCATGGCTGCTCCTGCTGGCGCGGAGAGGCCAATACATCTTTCACGAATTGGAGGTTTGCCATGAGCGGATGCAGGTTGCCTTGAAGTTGCATCCGGCCATTGCGGGTCAACGCGAAGAGATCGTGCCATCCGGCCTCCGGTACGGGGCGCCAGAAGCGCAGCCAGGATTCCGCTTCTGCGCTAACCGAAAAATCCCAGGAGGTGAGCGGCCGGAGGGTTGTCAGGTCGTGAATCTCTGCGACTGCCCCATCTTGCACTCGGAGCAGCGCGCGCTGACTTCCCACGCCCACCATCATGGTGAACCGCGCATTGCGGTTGCGCCGGAAGCGGCCGGCCGCCTGGGTGAACCGCGCCATGGCCTTCTGGTCGTCAACCGCAGGGATCGAATCGCGTACGTTCGACATGTCTCCTCCTGCTGTTCTGTTATACAGAATGCTAATTCTTTGTGAGGGAACATATTAGAAGGGTGGCCATCGTCCGTCAATATATGACAACCCGCAACGTGCTCAGTGAAAACCAGCAGGCGGCCCCAATCCTGGGCCCCGGAAACAAAAAAACCGGATGATAGATGTCATCCGGTTTAAAAGGCGGCACCCGGAGGTGCCGCCACTGCAGTCAGACCGAGGTGGAGACATTCGGTCTGGTGAGGAGACGCGGTAAGCCGGCTTAGAAGCCGCCCATGCCGCCCATTCCACCCATGCCGCCCATGTCAGGCATACCGCCGCCGCCTTCTTCAG